>PABG01000016.1 GCA_002699185.1 Gammaproteobacteria bacterium
GTGCTCGACGATCTGGGCCACCCGCTTCTCGTCGCGCTTGTGCAGGATGCGGGTCAGCGGCGTCGGCAGGCGATTGGCCTGCAGCAGTTCGGCCAGGTAGACCTTGTTGGTGCAGCGCATGATGGAGACCGGATCGTCGATCACCACCATGCCCTCGCTGTCGGCCTTCTTGGCGAAGCGGAAGGTATAGTGATTGATCCGGGTGGTGTCGCGGATGAACAGGGCGTCATACTCGGCCAGCCGGGCGTAATCCCTGCGGGTGATGAGATCCACCTCCACCCCCAGCTTCTTGCCGGCCTTGACGAACTGCTTCAGCGCCCGCGCATCCGAGGGCGGCAACGGGTCATCCGGGTTGTGCAGGATGGCCAGGTCGTAGCGGCTGGCGGCGCGCACCCGCGGCGAGCGCCAGCGCCGGCTCTGGTAGCGGGTGAAGGCCGCGGCCAACGTCTCGACCTGCTCCGGGTCGAGCCGGTTCAGGGCCAGCGGCCGGATGGCCGCGATCTGCCAGCCGCCCTGGTACCGAAAGGCCACCTGCAGCAGCGGGCAGGGGAAGGTCTCGAAGAGCTGGCGCGCCAGACTGCGCAGCTGGCGGTGGATGCACTCGCCGAAGAAGATATCCAGGGTAAAGCTTTCGGATTCGGAGCGATCCAGGCGTCGCAGCGTCTTCTCCACTGCAGCTTCCAGATCCTCCATCTGCAGGCTGTAGATGGCACGGGCGCTCAGATCCAGCAGGGTGTTCACCGCAGGCAGCACCCGGTGCCCGCGCGCCTCGGCCAGCAATGAGCAGTAATAGCCCGCGCTCTGATAGCGGTAGCTGCGGCACAGGTTGATCACCTGCACCTGACGCATCTGCAGATAGCGCGGATCGGACAGGTAGTCGTCCACCCCGATGACCGCGGCTTCCGGCAATTCCGGATGCCAGTCCTTCAACTGGTCAACGACGATGAGATGTTTGGCCATGATGATTCTTTATATCAAGTGAGGAGTGAGGAGTGAGGAGAAAACCCGAGCAGTGGCTGCCACTTCCTTCGAAGCGTCACTCCCGCACCGGCTTGCGCCGGCACAGGCTCCGGCGGGAATCCAGACACCGCCGCGGCCACAGGACCCCGGTCTGCACCGGGATGACGGCTGAAACGGAATATGGTCCGCCACTTCAACGCCTCACTCCTCACTCCTCACTCCTCGCCCCTCACGCCTTTTGACCATAATCGCCGCCCGCTGCACCGACTTGCCGTAACGCGCCATCCGCTCGAAATCGGCCTTCAGGATCGGCATGTTGATGCAGTCCATGCGGGTCTTGCCCTTTTCGTAATCCACATAGGGATCGTGTACGTAAATGAAGCTTTCATCGAACCCGGTCACCACCACCCAGTGCGGGAACTTCTCCCGGTAGATACGGTAGGAACTGATCAGCACCAGCGGGATGCCGCCGGCCTCGAACCCGGCCTGCAGTTCCGCCACCGACAGCGGCGCCTCGTACAGCCGGATCGGCAGGGTTTCGATCTCATCCAGGAAGTCTTCGTTGACCAGCCGGATCACCTCGCGCTTCTCCTCGCTGCGCACCGAGTCCAGGAACATCGCCGAAGCCGAGGACAGATACAGGTCCACGTCGAAACCGCGGTGATAGGCCGACAGAGCCAGGCCCTGCGGGCCGCAGCCCCCGTGCCCCGAGGTCATGAAAACGGTGGTGGACTCGCGCCAGATACGGATCTCGGTGCGGCGGCTCAGCTCAATGGAATCATCCAGCGCCTTCATGGCCATCATCAGCGCCGCCGGTCCGCAGGTGAAGTCCAGCGTCTGTTCGTAATAGGGCACCCGCACCATGTCCGGCCGCAGGCTGGGTATCAAACGCTTTTCGTAGCGCAGCGCCTCCATATGATCCTCGTAGTAATCGTCGAAGGTGCCGAAGCGGCGGTAACCCAGGCGCTCGTACAGGGCGATGGCGGCGGCGTTGTCGGGCCGCACCTCCAGACGCATGTCCACGCAGCCGCGACCGGCCGCCTCGACCTCCGCCGCCGTGAGCAGTGTCTCCGCCAGGCCGCGGCCGCGTGCCGCCGGATCCACGGCAATGGAATACAGCCGCGCCAGCGAGGTGCCGGCATGAAACAGCACCAGCACATACCCCAGCACCTGGTCCGCGTCCCCGGTCGTCACCAGGGTGGCGGCGTTGGCCCGGGTGAGCATGTAACGGAACTGGCGCCGCGACAGGCGGTCGCTGTCGAAACAGCGGTTCTCGAGGGCAACCAGGGCGTCAATATCCTGCAGCGTAGCGGGTCGTATCATGTCACTCGATCCGGAAGACCCTGCCGATTATCGCCTGTTCCCCGGCGGCCGGCAGCAATTCTTTTCAGGCGGAGGCCGACTCGTGGAAGATCTCAACACAGAGACGCGAAGGCGCAAAGATCGCAAATAAATTCATAAGATTATGAAATAATACAGCTGTTGTGTCACTGCCGGGAGCGACTCACCAGACACATAACTGACTCTGCGATCTCTGCGCCTTCGCGCCTCTGCGTTGAATATTTCTGATACTTGAATCAGTACCGGCAGCGGCGGAGAATCAGAGCCATGCACACCTCCCCGCCCGACCTCATGGACATGCTCACCGCCCTGATCGGCACGCCCTCGATCAGCAGCGTGAACCCGGACTTCGACCAGGGCAACCGGCGGGTGGTGGAACTGCTGGCCAGCTGGCTGGATGACCTGGGCTTCGCGGTCGAGGTGCAGTCCCTGCCCGGCCATGCCGACAAGGCCAACCTGATCGCCCGTCTGGGCGCGGGCGAGGGCGGCCTGGTGCTGGCCGGCCATACCGACACCGTGCCCTGCGACCCGGAGTTGTGGACCTACGATCCCTTCCGGCTCACCGAGGCCGACAATCGTCTGTACGGCCTGGGCACCTCGGACATGAAGTCCTTCCTCGGTCTGGCCGTGGAAGCCGCACGCGAACTGCACACCCGAACGCTCAAGGAGCCCCTGTACATCGTCGCCACCGCCGATGAGGAAAGCTCCATGCTCGGCGCCCGCACCCTGGTGGAAAGCGGCCGGCCGCGGGCGCGGCATGCCATCATCGGCGAACCGACCGGGCTGCGCCCGATCCGCACCCACAAGGGCATCCTGATGGAGGCCATCCGCCTGCGCGGCCGGTCCGGCCACTCCAGCGACCCGGCGCTGGGCGTGAACGCCCTGGAGGGCATGCACCGGGTGCTGGGCGAGATCCTGGGCTGGCGCGAGGATCTGCAGGCGAAATACCGCAACCCGCTGTTCAAGGTACCCGTGCCCACCCTGAACCTGGGCCACATTCACGGCGGCGACAACCCCAACCGCATCTGCGGCGAATGCGAACTGCACATCGACCTGCGCCCGCTGCCCGGGATGAACCTGGACGACCTGCGCACCGAGCTGCGCAGCCGGCTGGAGCGGCTGCTCGCCGACAGCCCGCTGAAGCTGGATGTCATCCCCCTGTTCGAGGGCACCCCGGCAATGGAGACCCCGGCCGATGCGCCCATCGTGCAGTTGGCCGAGCGCCTGACCGGCGCACCGGCAGAAGCGGTCGCATTCGGCACGGAAGGCCCCTATTTCAACCAGCTCGGCACCCAGACCGTCATCCTCGGCCCCGGCGACATCGACCAGGCCCATCAGCCGGACGAATACCTGGGCCTGGAGCGCATTGCCCCGACCCTGGACCTGCTGGAGCAGTTCATCATCAGCTGCTGTCTCGCCCCGGCGCGCTGAAAGCTTTACACTTCACGGATCAATCAGATATTTATACCGCCATACCGCGCAGCAAAGGCAAGCCGTGTCGAATAACAAACCAGACGAATGCACCTTCACCCAGGCCTTCCGCCACGCCGCACCCTATATCCACAGTCATCGCGGCAAGACCTTCGTCATCAGCTTCGGTGGCGAGGCGGTAGCCGATGCCGGTCTCATCCACGACCTGGCCCTGCTCTACAGCCTGGGCATCCGGCTGGTACTGGTCCACGGTGCCCGGCCTCAGATCGAGGCGCACCTCAAGGCGAGCCGGACCGAGTTCCGCTACGCCCATGGCCTGCGCATCACCGACGACCGGGCCCTGATCGCGGTCAAGCAGGCCGTGGGCAGCGTGCGGGTCGAGATCGAGGCCCGCCTGTCCATGGGCGTGGCCAACACGCCCATGTCCGGCGCCCGCATCCGGGTCACTTCCGGGAACCATGTCACCGCCCGGCCGCTGGGCGTGCGCGATGGTGTTGACTATCAGCACACCGGCGAGATCCGGCGCATCGACGGCGCCGCCATCCGCCAGGCCCTGGACGACCAGCACCTGGTGCTGCTGTCGCCGCTGGGCTACTCGCCCACCGGCGAGGTGTTCAACCTGCACGCCGAGGAGGTTGCCACCGCCGCCGCCATCGAACTGCAGGCCGACAAGCTGATCCTGATCACGGAGGACAAGGGCCTGCGCGACAGCCGCCGTCAGCCGGTGCGCCAGCTCACCCCGGCCGGCGCCGGCCGCCTGCTGGAGACCCGGCGCAGGCTCGACGAGGACATGCGCCGGCATCTGGACAGCGCCATGCAGGCCTGCCGGCGCGGCGTGCGCCGGGCCCATCTGGTCCCGCGGCGGATCGAAGGCGGCCTGCTGCAGGAGCTGTTCACCCGCGACGGCGTGGGCACCCTGATCACGGCCGAGACCTACGAGGGTCTGCGCCCTGCGAGCATCAACGACGTCGGCGGTATCCTGGAACTGATCGCGCCGCTGGAAGCCGAGGGCGTCATGGTGCGGCGCTCGCGCGAGCGGCTGGAGATGGAGATTGAGCGTTTCATCGTGGTGGAGCGCGACGGCATGATCATCGCCTGTGCCGCTCTCTATCCCTACCCGGACGAGGCCATGGGCGAACTGGCCTGCCTGGCGGTGCATCCGGACTACCGCAGGGAGGGCCGGGGCGACCAGCTGCTGGAGACCATCGAGCGTCAGGCCAAGGGCATGGGGCTGGTGACCCTGTTCGTGCTCACCACCCGCACCGCGCACTGGTTCCAGGAACGTGGCTTTCTGCAGGGCGAGGTGGCCAAGCTGCCCATGAAGCGGCGCGATCTCTACAACTACCAACGCAACTCCAGGGTGTTCTTCAAGGCCCTGTAACGGCCCGGGCGAAGACGCGAGCGATGCCGGCAAACGACAACAGCATTGACCTGGTGCAGATCACCGACACCCACCTCTATGCCGATCCCGAGGGCCGGCTCAAGGGGGTGCGCACCGACCGCAGCCTGAGCGCGGTCATCGACCAGGTGCTGGACCTCGCCCCATCCTTCGAGTTCGTGCTCAGCACCGGCGACCTTGTGCATGACGACTCCGATGCGGCCTACGACCGTTTTCGCGGCCACCTGCTGCGGCTGGGCCGGCCGGTGTTCTGCCTGCCGGGCAACCACGACGAGGTGGAGAAGCTGCAGCGCCATCTCAACGACGAGACCTTTCACTGCAACCGTTCGCTGCGCGTCGGCCCCTGGCTGCTGGTGTTTCTCGACTCCAGCCTGCCGGGCAGTGCGGGCGGGCACCTGGCGGAATCCGAGCTCGACGCCCTGGACCGGAGCATCCGCGGCCACGACGCCCGCCACGTGTTGATCTGCGTCCACCATCACCCGCGCCCGCTCGGCAGTGCCTGGCTCGATACCATGGTCATCGACAACGGCGACGAACTGCTGCGCCGCGCCGTGCGCCACGGGCGGGTCCGCGGTATCCTCTGCGGCCATATCCACCAGGAATACGACGCCGAGTTGCAGGGCATGCGGCTGCTGGGCTCACCCTCCACCTGTATCCAGTTTCTGCCCGGCAGCGACGACTTCGCCCTGGACCCGGCCCCCCCGGGGTGGCGCTGGCTGCGGCTGCAGCCGGATGGCAGCATCGACACCGGCGTGGTGCGCCTGCCGGCGCCGACGGATGCGCTCGACCCGGAGGCCGAATATGGTTAACGCAGAGGCGCACAGAGCACAAAGACCGTAGGCCGGAATAAGGGCCGGAGGCCCGTTTCCGGCAGCGCCCCGGGGGTGCCGGGAACGCTGCGCTTATCCCGGCCTACGCACTGGACCCGGATGCGGAATATGGTTAACGCAGAGACGCGAAGGCGCAGAGGACGCAAAGAAGATCTTATAATATTCATTATCTCATTAACTCTGCGATCTCTGCGTCTCCGCGTCTCTGCGTTGAACAAGGCGATCCGGATTCCACCAACGCACGGACCGACACCATGACAGATCAATCAGGCTTCCGCACCGAACGCGACAGCATGGGCGAGGTGGCCGTCCCCGCCGATGCCCTGTACGGCGCCCAGACCCAGCGCGCGGTGGACAACTTTCCCATCAGCGGCCTGCGGATGCCGCCGGACTTCATCCATGCCCTCGGCCGCATCAAGGCCTGCGCGGCGCGTGCCAACGCCGAACTGGGGCAGCTGGAACCGGCCGTCGCCGAGGCCATCGCTGCCGCGGCGGAAACGGTCGCCGCCGGTACACATGACGAGCAGTTCCCCATCGACGTGTTTCAGACCGGCTCCGGCACCAGCACCAACATGAACGCCAACGAGGTCATCGCCCGACTCGCGAGCGAGCGCGCCGGTACCCGGATCCACCCCAACGATCATGTCAACCGCGGACAGAGCAGCAACGACGTCATCCCCACCGCCATCCATGTCAGCGCCCGACTCGCAGTTGAGCAGCGGCTGCTGCCGGCGCTGGAGCATCTGGCCACCACCATCGAGGACAAGGCACGCTCGCTGGATGGCATAGTCAAGACCGGCCGCACCCACCTGATGGACGCCATGCCGGTCAGTTTCGCGCAGGAACTGGGCGGCTGGGCGCGGCAGGTTCGCAACGCCGACCGGCGCATCGGCGACACCCTGCCGCGGCTGGAACGGCTGGCCCAGGGCGGCACCGCCGTCGGCACCGGCATCAATGCCCATCCCGACTTCGCCGCCCGCTTCTGCGCGCAGCTGGCAGCCGACACCGGCATCGCCTTCCGTCCGGCGGAGGATTTCTTCGAGGCCCTGTCCTGCCAGGACACGGCAGTGGAACTGAGCGGCCAGCTGCGGGTGGCGGCCGGGGCCCTGCTCAAGATCGCCAACGACCTGCGCTGGATGAACAGCGGCCCGCTCACCGGCCTGGGCGAGATCAGCCTGCCGGCACTGCAGCCCGGCAGCAGCATCATGCCCGGCAAGGTCAACCCGGTGATCAGCGAGGCGGTGATCATGGCCGCGGCCCAGATCACGGGTAACGATGCCACCATCGCCAGCGGCGGCCAGTGGGGCAGCTTCCAGCTCAACACCATGCTGCCGGTGATCGCCCTGAACCTGCTGCAGAGCATCGATCTGCTGGCCAACAGCGCCCGCGTGCTGGCCGACAAGGCTGTTGCGGATTTCACGGTGAACGCCGACCATATCCGCGCCGCTCTGGAGCGCAACCCGGTGCTGGTCACGGCGCTGAACGAGCGTATCGGCTACGAGAAGGGCGCGGAGATCGCCAAGCGCGCCTATGCCGAGGGCCGGGCGGTCAAGGAAGTCGCAAGGGAGATGACCGACCTGTCGGAGGCGGAACTGGACGCCCTGCTGGATCCGGCGCAACTGATCCGGCCGCAGCAGTGATGTAGGCCGGGATAAGCGCAGCGTTCCCGGCAGCACGCCTCATCAGCAACGCTGTTTTATCTCGCCACTCAGCGGCTCGGCGCCCAGTTCAGCGGCTTGTAGACCCAGATCCGCCCCTCGTCGATGTTGTGGTTCACCCCCAGGTACACGTCGTACTCGGGGATGTACTCCCACTTGCCCAGGATACCGCGGAAGGGACCGGCGGTGGGCACCTCGGGGCTGGCGGCCGTATTGGGCGCCTTCATCATGCTCCAGCCGGCGCTGCCGGCCTGGTTGGGCGGAATCAGGATCCAGACATCGGCGTAGCCGTTCCAGAGCAGGTAGCGGTCGCGGACCGGGTCATAGTCCAGGCCGAAGTCATCGCGCTCCAGGCGGTCGGTCGGATAGCCCGCGTCGAGGAACACCGGCTCGAACTGCACCGGCGGGTTGTCCGGCCCGGCCTGGTTGAGATCCCAGAACCAGAAGCCCTCGCCGGCGGTACGCACATAGATATTGCGCAGCGGATCGTAGGCACCGGCGCCCTGGCGGCTCCAGATATCCCCCACGCCGCGGGTACCGACCAGTTCCAGCACGTCCTGGCCGGCATCGTCGGGATCATGGACACTGTACTTCCACACCCCCGCGCCGGTATTGAAATAGATCACGTCGATGCCGTTCTGCACCACCACGTCGGAGGTGCCGTTGATGAAGGTCTTCTGCAGCAGTTCGACGCTGAGCTGGCTGGTCGAACCGGTGATGAGGCTGTCGCGGTTCTCCCACATCCGGCCGCCCTCGACCTGGGTATACACCTCCGGCTTGACCTGTGAACCGGTGGTGCCGCCCACCTTGTCCGCGTCGGCCAGATCGGGATCCCAGAAATAGGGGCCGGTCTTGACCAGTTCGTCATCCACCAGCTTGACGAAGTTGCCGCTGCCGTAGGCCGCGCCGCCGAAGGTCACGAAGCGGTCGGCCACCGGCAGGTAGTCCGAGTTGTCGTAGGTATGCGAGGAGATGGGGGCATTGAACACCCCGTCGATGGCCTCGTAGTGACTGCCGCCCACGCCCAGCGGCTGACAGACGATGTCGCTCGGCAGCGAGGCACGCTCCCAGCGCATGGTGGAGGTACGGAACCGGTAGACCTCGTTGCCGGCGTAGTTGGCGTGACCACCGCCCCAGAAGATCAGGTCGCCCCGGTTCGGATCCCAGGCCATGGAACTCCAGGCGCGCAGGATGGCGCGCGGGCTGCCGGGGATGGTGGAGCCATTGCAGTACTCCGGCTGCACCCGCTGATCCTCCGGGGTCCAGACCGAATCGAAGCGGTTCATGTTCAGGCGCTGCCAGGTGCCCTCGGCCATCGGCTGCAGCATGTCCATGAACAGATCGCCGCTCGGCTGCAGGGCGCTGACCGTGATGCTGTCCGGATCGCTGTCCAGCTGACCATCGTTGACCACCAGGCTGAAACGGTAATCCCCCGCCACGTCGGCGACGAACTGCGGCATCACCGCGGCCGGATCGCTGAGCATGGCCAGGCTGCCGGCAGGCCGGCTGACCAGGCTCCACTGGTAGCTCAGGGCATCCTGGTCGGGATCATAGGAGGCCGAGGCATCCAGCGTCACCGTATCGCCCGGTGTGACGCTGAAATCGCTGCCCGCATGGGCCACCGGGCGGGCATTGAGCGTGGTGATCTCGATGCTGTCGGTGGAACTCGCACCGGCACCGTCATAGACGGTGAGCTCAACCCGGTAGGTGCCGTGCAGGTCCGGCACCAGCGTGGCCTGATCGCTCCAGGCCTCCAGCAACTGGGCCGCACTGCCGGCAGGGGCTGCCGTCAGCGTCCAGTGATAATGCAGCACGTCGCCATCGTCGTCATAGGAGCCGCGTCCGTCCAGCACGACATATTCGCCGGGGTAGGCCGTGGTGTCGGGTCCGGCCGCGGCCATGGGCGCAGTGTTGGTCAGCGACGGCGTCCATCCGGTCGGACCGGGTTCCTGGCCATAAGCTTGTCTGAGCAACGCAAAATCCGTGAGATTAACGATGCCATCACTGTTCATATCCACATTCGGGTCGGCGCTGCCATAGGCCTGCCGCAATAGTGCGAAATCCGTCAGATTGACAAAACCGCTGTTGTCGAAATCGGCGTCACAGCGATTGCCGTAGCCGTCGGCATCCGTATCGATCTGATCGGGATTGGCCACCAGCAGACAGTTGTCGCAGGCATCCCCCACGCCGTCCTGGTCGCTGTCGAGCTGATCGGACGCCGGCAGCATGGGACAGTTGTCCGCGGCCTGGCCCGTCAGGGGGAGCAACAGCAGGGCGGACAGCATCACGGTGGACAGAAGACCGGCGCCCCGGATGGATGACGGATAGAACAGGCCTGAACCGGACATGATTCGACTCCCACTTTTTTGAATTATTCGAAGGGGCGGATAGCGTTGCCGCCCTGCACCCGGGATTTTCCCGGGAGTATATACCAGTGACGTCAAATTGACACCCACTGTGGGGCTGCGCCAAAAATAGCTTCAACTTATTGAAATAAAATCAGATTGATCCACGGGCCCGCGCAGCCGCAGCCAGAAACATCTGATTTTCAAGTCGATGTTTTCCATTGATCTTCACAACCATTCCCTCACTGGCGCACACCCCACAGCGCCCCGTGTCCCTCCCCCTGAGCCCGGTCATTCCCCGTCATCACGACTCGCGGCGTCGGCCCAGATAGCCGCGGTAATACACGGCGAAGCCCAGGCATACCGCCCCCAGCAGCAGCACGGTGAGCTGCACGCCCAGGCCCTCGGCCAGGGCGCCGGCGAGCAGATTGCCGACCGGCGACATGCCGATGAAGACCACCGAGAACAGCGACATCACCCGGCCGCGCAGATTGTCCGGCGCGGACAGCTGCAGGAAGGTATTGGTGGACGCCACCAGCGTGGTGATGGCATAACCGGTCACCACCACCAGCGCCAGCGCACCGCCGACCCAGGGCATGTAGGCGAACAGCATCAGGGCGGCGGCCAGCAGCAGGCCGGCACCGGCGATCAGGCGTTCCAGCCCCTCGCCCTTTTCACGCTGGGCCAGCCGCAGGGCACCGGCCAGCGCGCCCGCGCCGGCCACGCCGACCAGCAATCCAAGCAGATCGGAGCCGCCGCCGTAGACCTCGCGGGCGAACACCGGCATCAGCACCAGGTAGGGATTGGCGAACAGGCTGACCGCGCCGACGATCATCAGGGCATAGCGCAGGTCGGGCCGTTGCCAGGCGAACTTCAATCCTTCCCAGATGCCTTCCTGGCGCCGCTCCAACCGGTCCGGCGTCACCGGCACCCGGATGCGCAGGATGGCCAGGATCACGGCCAGGAAGGACAGGGCATTGAGCAGGATGACCGGCCCCTCGCCCCACAGGGCGATCAGCCAGCCGGCCAGCATCGGCCCCAGGAAGCGGGCGAAGTTGAAGGTACTGGAGTTGAGCGCGACCGCGTTGTGCAGATCCTCCCTGGCCACCAGCATGGCGACCAGGGTGTGGCGGGCCGGGATCTCGACTGCATGCACCAGTCCCAGCAACAGGGCCAGGACCATGATCCA
>PABG01000017.1 GCA_002699185.1 Gammaproteobacteria bacterium
CTTCCTGACCCGGTCACCGACCTCGACCTCCGCCCGGGCCGGTTCGCCGATGTGCTGCTGCAGCGGCAGGATCAGCCGCGGCGGCACCGGCAGGGTGCGCACCGGCGTGGCCGTCGCCGCCGCCTTGCAGTCGGGCAGCGTCAGCCCGCCGTGGAAATGATGCAGGCGGGACAGGTCCAGGCGTTCGTGTTCGCGCTCGGCGTCAGCCACTGGCGGCACTCCGCTCGGCGATGTCGATGCGGCGCTCGTCCGGCGCGGGCCACTTCCACTGGTTGATGTCCTCCGGCACCGGCACCATGTCGATGCAGTCCACCGGGCAGGGCTCGATGCACAGTTCGCAGCCGGTGCATTCCTCGGCGATCACCGTGTGCATGTGCTTGGCCGCGCCCAGGATGGCGTCCACCGGGCAGGCCTGTATGCACAGGGTGCAGCCGATGCAGAGCTGTTCGTCGATCACCGCCACCCGCTTGCCCTTGTGCTCGCCATGCTCCTCCTCGTTCAGGGGGATGAAATCCCGCCCCAGCAGGTCGGCCAGGGCGCGGATGCCGGCCTCGCCGCCGGGCGGGCACTGGTTGATCTCGGCCTCGCCGGCGGCGATGGCCTCGGCGTAGGGCCGGCAGCCGGCATAGCCGCACTGGCCGCACTGGGTCTGGGGCAGGATGGCGTTGATCTGGTCGACCACCGGATCGGACTCCACCTTGAAGCGGATGGCGGCATAGCCCAGCAGCAGGCCGAACAGGGCGGCCAGCACGCCCAGGGCAAGCACGGCACTGAGGATGCCCGTCATTTGACCAGCCCCGTGAAGCCCATGAAGGCCAGCGACATCAGCCCGGCCGTGATCAGCGCGATGGACGCGCCCTGAAAGGGCGCCGGCACATCGGCCGCCGCCACCCGTTCACGGATGGCGGCGAACAGTATCAGTACCAGGGAGAAGCCGACCGCGGCGCCGAAGCCGTAGACGGCCGACTCCATGAAACCGTGGTGCTGCTGCACGTTGAGCAGGGCCACGCCCAGCACCGCGCAGTTGGTGGTGATCAGCGGCAGGAAGATGCCCAGCACCTGGTACAGCAGCGGGCTGGTCTTGTGCACCACCATCTCGGTGAACTGCACCACCACGGCGATGACCAGGATGAAGGTGATGGTGCGCAGGTATTCCAGTCCCAGCGGGGCCAGCAGGTATTCATTGGCCAGGTAGCTGCAGATCGAGGACAGGGTCAGCACGAAGGTGGTGGCCAGGCCCATGCCGGTGGCCGTTTCCAGTTTGCGCGACACCCCCATGAAGGGGCACAGCCCGAGGAACTTCACCAGGACGAAGTTGTTCACCAGGACGGTGCTGATCAGGATCAGGAGGTATTCGGTCATAGCGTACAGGGTAAAGGCTGCCGCGGGTGGATAACAGTGACTGCGGCTGGGGTTTCAGGCCCAATACCGCAGCGATTCAGGGGTATGGTCACCAACCATTATAACGAGCCTGCCCGCCGGGCGGGGCGGGGCGCACTGATGCAGATCAATCACTTCACCTTCATGCCCGGCTGCGCGCCGCTGTCCGGATTCAGGATGAACAGCTCGCGGCCGCCGGGACCGGCCGCCAGCACCATGCCCTCGGAGACGCCGAAGCGCATCCTGCGCGGGGCCAGGTTGGCCACCATCACCGTCAGCCGGCCCTCCAGGTCGGCGGGGGCGTAGGCCGACTTGATGCCGGCGAACACGGTCCGGGTCTCGCCGCCCAGGTCCAGGGTGAGCCTGAGCAGCTTGTCGGCCCCCGCGACCTCCTCGGCCCGGGCGATGCGCGCCACGCGCAGGTCCAGCCTGGCGAAGTCCTCGAAGGCGATTTCCGGGGCGATGGGGTCCTTCGCCAGCGGGCTGTCGGCCGCCGGGGCGCTCTGCCCGGCCTGTTTGCCCGGCTCGGCGGCCATATCCGCCTTGGATTGTTCGAGCATGGCTTCCACCTCCTTCGGTTCGATGCGGGTCATCAGGTGCTTGAATGCGTTGACCTTCGTGGGGACTTCCTTGAGGTCGTTCCAGTGCAGGTCGCGGTCCATCCCGAACAGCTCGCGGGCCACGCGGGCGGCGGTGGCCGGCAGTACCGGGGCGAGATAGATGGAGAGCATGTAGAAGGCGTGCAGCGTACGCGAGCAGACGTTATGCAACTCGCTCCGCCTGGTCTCGTCCCTGGCCAGTATCCAGGGCTTTTCTGCATCGAAGTATTCGTTGACGTCGTCGGCGATCTGCATGATCCGGCGCATGACTTCGCTGTAGCGGCGGTTCTCGTAGGCTTCGGCGATGAGGAATTCGCCGCCCTTCACACCTTCCCAGTAGTTTTCATCACCGAACTCGGCGGCCGGGGCGAGTTGGCCGTCGAAGTGTTTGGTCAGAAAACCCGCCGCGCGGCTGGCGATGTTGACGTACTTGCCCACCAGGTCCGAGTTCACCCGCTGGATGAAATCCTCCAGGTTGAGGTCGATGTCGTCGATGCCGTCGGAGAGCTTGGCGGCGAAATAGTAGCGCAGTGCCTCCGGGTTGAGGTGATCGAGATAGGTGCGCGCCTTGATGAAGGTGCCGCGGGACTTGGACATCTTGGCCCCGTTCACGGTGAGAAAACCGTGGCAGAACACCTTGGTCGGGCGGCGCAGCCCGGCGCCTTCGAGCATGGCGGGCCAGAACAGGGTGTGGAAATAGGCGATGTCCTTGCCGATGAAGTGATACAACTCGGTCTCCGAGTCCTTCTGCCACCAGTCCTCGAAGTCCAGGCCGGTCTTCTCGCACAGCTGCTTGAAGCTGGCCATGTAGCCGATGGGGGCGTCCATCCAGACATAGAAGAACTTGCCCGGGGCGCCGGGGATCTCGAAGCCGAAGTAGGGGGCGTCGCGGGAGATCTCCCAGTCCTTGAGTCCGCCCTCGAACCACTCGTTGAGCTTGGCGGCGATGGCCGGCTGCAGCTGGCCGCCGTGGGTCCAGGCCCGCAGCGACTGCTCGAAGTGGCCGAGATCGAAGAAGTACTGCTCGGTGTCCTTCATCACCGGGGTCGCACCGGACAGGGCGGAGACCGGGTTCTTCACCTCGGAGGGTTCATAGGTGGCGCCGCACACCTCGCAGGAATCCCCGTACTGATCCTCGGCGCCGCAGCGGGGGCAGGTGCCCTTGATGAAGCGGTCGGGCAGGAACATCTGCTCCTGCGGATCGAAGGGGCGCTGGATGGTGCGGGTGTGGATGTGGCCGGCCTCAAGGTTGGCGAGATAGATCCGGCTGGCGAGCGCGCGGTTCTCCTCCGAATGGGTACTGCCGTAGTTGTCGAAGCCGATCGAGAAACCGGCGAAATCAGCCCGATGTTCCTCCGCGACCCGGGCGATGAGCGCCTCGGGGGTGATGCCCTCGGCCCGGGCGCGCAGCATGATGGGGGTCCCATGGGCGTCGTCGGCGCAGACGTACCAGCACTGGTGGCCGCGCAGCTTCTGGAACCGCACCCAGATATCGGTCTGGATGTACTCGACCAGGTGCCCCAGGTGAATCGGCCCGTTGGCATAGGGCAGGGCACTGGTGACCAGGATTCGGCGCGGACTGTCTGACATGGGGACCTCTGGGTACGGCGGGGCGCTCCGACCGGGGCGGAACGTCCTCAAAACCTTGTGCATTCTGGGTTATAGCGCGAGCGAGGGCGAATTATGACATATTAGCTCGCCAACGTGGCCGCAACCGGTGCCGGCGGGGGAGTCAGAGACAGGTCCCCGGCATTTTGGGTAGAATACGCGGCCAGATCATCGGGGTGTCCGGCATGCGGCCGGTCGCCTGAACCCAGAAGCATTCGGAGGTTGAACGGATATGGCTGAGGCAACCCAGGCGCAAATCGAGACCGCGCTGAAAGACTACGTCGATCCCTACATGGAAAAGGACCTGGTCAGCGCGAAGTGCATCAAGGACATCGCCGTTGACGGCGGCAAGGTCACCATCGACGTGGTGCTGGGCTTCCCGGCCAGGGGTTACGAGGACGAGCTCAAGACCCGCGTGGCCGAACTGGCCGGCAAGGTCGAGGGCGTCAGCGACGTGACCGTCAACGTCTCCAGCAATATCGTCTCCCACGCCGTGCAGAAGGGCGTGGAGCCGATCAAGGGCATCAAGAACATCATCGCCGTGGCCTCCGGCAAGGGCGGCGTGGGCAAGTCCACCACCGCCGTCAACCTGGCCCTGGCCCTGGCCGCCGAGGGCGCCAGCGTGGGCGTGCTGGACGCCGACATCTATGGCCCCAGCATGCCGCGCATGCTGGGTGTGCACGGCCAGCCGGAGTCCAAGGACGGCAAGACCCTGGAGCCCATGGTCGCCCACGGGGTGCAGGCCATGTCCATCGGCTTCCTGGTCGATGAGGAGACGCCGATGATCTGGCGCGGCCCCATGGTTACCCAGGCGCTGCAGCAGCTGTTGAACGACACCAACTGGGGCGAGTTGGACTACCTGGTCATCGACCTGCCGCCGGGCACCGGCGACACCCAGCTGACCCTGGCCCAGCAGGTGCCGGTCTCGGGCGCGGTCATCGTCACCACCCCCCAGGACATCGCCCTGCTGGACGCGCGCAAGGGCCTGAAGATGTTCCAGAAGGTCGAGGTGCCGGTGCTGGGCATCGTGGAGAACATGAGCATCCACATCTGCAGCAACTGCGGCCACGAGGAGCATATCTTCGGCGAGGGCGGCGGCCAGCGCATGTCGGAGCAGTACGACGTCGACCTGCTCGGCGCCCTGCCGCTGGATATCCGCATTCGCGAGGAGACCGACAACGGCAAGCCCACCGTGGTGGCCGAGCCGGAGGCGCGCATCTCCCAGATCTACCGCGATATCGCCCGGCGCACCGCGGCCCGGCTGTCGACCCAGGCCAAGAACTACGCGGCCAAGTTCCCCAAGATCGTCATCCAGAACAACTGATCGGCGGGAGTGTCGCCACAGAACCGGCCCCGAGGGTATACTCTGGGCCGGTTTTTTTATGGCGGCCGACATCCCGGGCCCTGACTGGAGAAAACATACGGTATGGCGATCAAATCCGACAAGTGGATCCGCCGCATGGCGGAGCAGGAAGGCATGATCGAGCCCTTCGTGCCCGGACAGATCCGCGAGCATGGCGGCGAGCGGATCATCTCCTACGGTACCTCCAGTTACGGCTACGATATCCGCTGCTCGGACGAGTTCAAGATCTTCACCAATATCAACTCGGCCATCGTCGATCCCAAGGACTTCTCCGCCGACAGCTTCGTCGATGTCAAATCCGACGTCTGCATCATCCCGCCCAACTCCTTCGCCCTGGCGCGCACCGTGGAATACTTCCGCATCCCGCGCAACGTGCTGACCATCTGCCTGGGCAAGTCCACCTACGCCCGCTGCGGCATCATCGTCAACGTCACCCCGCTGGAGCCGGAGTGGGAGGGCCATGTGACGCTGGAGTTCTCCAACACCACCCCGCTGCCGGCCAAGATCTACGCCAACGAAGGCGTGGCCCAGGTGCTGTTCCTGGAATCCGACGAGGTCTGCGAGACCTCCTACCGGGATCGGGGCGGCAAGTATCAGGGCCAGCGCGGGGTGACCCTGCCCAAGGCCTGAAAAAGAACGGGGACAGTATTCGTCCCCGTTTTTTTTCAGCCGGTATTGCGCATGCCGGCGGCGATGGCGTTGATGGAGCGCAGCAGCGGGTCGCGCCAGGCCTCGCGGTCGGCCTCGCTCAGAGACTCGTCGCGGTAGCGCTTGAGCAGGGTGACCTGGATGTGGTTCAGCGGGTCCAGGTAAGGGTCGCGCCGGCTGAGCGACAGGTGCAGCGAGGGCGTTTCCTCCAGCAGCAACTGGATGTCGGCGATGTTCAGTACCTGGGTCCGGGTGCGCTGGAATTCCTGGCGGATGGTGTCATAGATGTGCGCGGCCTGGTCCGGGTCATGGGACAGGCGGGTGTATTCCCGGGCGATATCGAATTGCGCCTTGAACAGCGACATCTGGATGTTGCTCAGCAGTGCGCGGAAGTAGGGCCACTCGCGGTACATGGTCTGCAGCTTGGCCAGCCGGTTGGGGTCGTTGCTGCGCCACTGCTCCAGTGCCGAGCCCAGGCCGTACCAGGCCGGCAGGGTGTGGCGCGACTGGGCCCAGCCGAATACCCAGGGGATGGCGCGGATCGAGGACTTGGAACGGTTGGCCTTGCTGCGGTGGCTGGGCCGGGAGCCGATGTTGAGCAGCCCGATCTCGTCGACCGGACAGACCTCGTAGAAATAGTCCAGGAAGCCTTCGGTCCGGTCGGTCAGTTCGCGGTAGACCCGTTCGCCGGTCTCGGCCAGGGCGTCCATGATGCCCAGGTAGTCCTCGCGGTCGTGAGGGACGTCCTGGACCACGCAGCGGCTGGCCTTCATCAGGCCGGTCAGCCCCATGGTCAGTTCATAGATGGTGGTCTCGAGCTGGCTGTACTTGTAGGACAGCACCTCGCCCTGCTCGGTGAACTTGATCTGGCCGTGCACCGTACCCGGCGGCTGCGCCAGGATGGATTCGTGGGTGGGGCCGCCGCCGCGGCCGATGGTGCCGCCGCGGCCGTGGAACAGCCGGCAGTCCACGCCCAGCTCGGTGGTCATGCGGATGATCTTCTTCTGCGCCTCGTACAGGTTCCAGCTGGAGGCGACGATGCCGCCGTCCTTGCAGGAGTCGGAATAGCCCAGCATGATCTCCTGCTGGTTGCCGGAGGCGGCGAGCAAGGCGCGGTAGGTCTCATTGGTGAGCAGGGCATCCAGCACCTCCTCGACGTGCGACAGATCCTCGATGGTCTCGAACAGCGGGCTGATGCGGATGCGGCAGCGCCAGTCGCCGTTGTCCCTTCCGGCCAGACGGTTGAGCCAGGCCAGGTACATCACCTCCATCACGTGGCTGGCGGTGTGGGTCATGGAGATGACGTAGTTGCCGAAGGCGTTGGGGCTGATCTCGTCCTGCATGCGCTGCATGACGTCGAACACCGCCAGCGTCTCGCGGGTGGGTTCGCTGTAGCTGTCCGGCACCAGCCGCGGCGGCGCGCCGGCGGCGATGCGCCCGGCCAGGCATTGCAGCCGGCCGGCCTCGTCCAGGGCGTTGTAGTCGGTGCCCTCGAGCGCCTGCAGGATCTCGGCCACGGCCTCGGTGTGGCGGGTGGATTCCTGGCGGATGTCGAGCTGCAGCAGGAAGAAGCCGAAGGTCTGCACCAGCCGGATCAGGTCCTGCAGCTTGCCGTCGGCGATGCGGGCATCCCCGTGGCTGGCGAGTGAATCCCGGATCAGGCACAGATCGTCCAGCAGTTCCTGTTCGTGAAGGTAGCGGTCCTCGCAGCCGGGGCAGTCCGTCTCATCCGCCTCCAGCTTGGCATTGAGCAGGGTGAGGTTCTGACGCAGCCGGTAGCGCATGATATAGAGCTTGCGCCGGTAGGGCTCGTGCTCGAAGCGGTGCGGATGGTCACGGAAGGCGCTGTCGCCGTAGCGCCTGACGTCCTCGGCCAGGCCGGCGCTGAACTCGGGCGTGGGCGTGATCAGGTTGCTGGAGTGGGTCAGCAGATGGCGCAGCGCGTCCAGCCGGCGCATGTAGCAGATCACCGCCTCGCGCATATGCAGGTGCAGCGCCATCTCGGTGGTCTCGGGCTTGACGAAGGGATTGCCGTCGCGGTCGCCGCCAATCCAGGAACCGAAACGCAGAATGGTCGGCGTCTGCACCGGCTGGCCGTCCAGTTCCTCGCCGTAGGTGCGGCGGATGGACTTGTCCAGGTTGCGATAGACCGCGGGGATGGCCTCGAACAGGCTTTCGCGGAAGTAGAACAGGCCGTGGCGGATCTCGTCGACCACCCGGGGACGGTGGGTGCGCACCTCGTCGGTCTTCCACAGGATCTGGATCTGGCTTTCCAGTTCCCGGATCACTTCCTGGCGCTGTTCCCGGTTCAGGCGCTGATCGAGCTGCTCGCTGACCAGGAAGATGCGGCGCAGCGCCTCCATGATGGTGCGGCGCTTGGATTCGGTCGGGTGGGCCGTGAACACCGGCAGGTACAGGGTCTGGTCGAGCAGGGTCTGCAGCTGGTCGGGGCCGATGCCCTGCTCGCGGAACTGGCGCAGGGTGTCGTCGAAGGAGCCCAGCCAGAGCCGCTTGCCGGTGCTGACCTCGCGCCGGCGCTGGCGGTGCTGGAAGGCCTGTTCGGCGATGTTGACCAGGCTGAAGTAGACATTGAAGGCGCGCACCACGTGGGTGAGGATGGCCGGGTTGAGCTGGTCGATCATGCGCATCAGCCGCTCGCGCAGCTTCGGGTCGTCGACCTTGCGCAGGCGGATGAAGCCCTTGCGCAGCGTCTCCACCGCGTCCAGCACCTGGCCGCCTTCCTGATCGCGCAGCACGTTGCCGAGCAGGCTGCCCAGCAGGCGCACCCGGGCGCGGAGTTCCTTGTCGCGGGGTTGATCGATCATGTTGAAGGCGTGCTCATATCCAAAAGAACGCGCATTATACCTGAGTGGTGTCCGGCTGACAGGGGCGGCAATAACGCAGAGGGCGCAGAGGCGGGGAGGCGCAGAGAAAGTACAGAATTGCAGTCGTAGGTCGGGTTAGCCCGGCAGGGCGTAACCCGACGTCTGCCGTCATGCCTGTCGGGTTACGCTGTCGCTAACCCGACCTACGTGCTGTCGCAGATTCGGTCTGAGCGTCTATGTGAATTCTTTTATTTCAATGACTTTGCGTCTCTGCGCCTCTGCGTCCTCTGCGTTCCCGCCGCATCGGCCAGACAGGATCAGCGCCCGGCCAGGGCGGTTTCGTAGAGCTCCAGGTACTGCCCCGCGCTGCGCTTCCAGCTGAAATCCTGGCGCATGGCGGTCTGGACCAGGTGCTTCCATGCCTGTGTCTGCGGGTACAGGTGGAGGGCGCGGCGCAGTGCCTCGGCCAGGGCCTGCGGTGTGGCCTCGGTGAACACGAAACCGGTCGCCGTGCCTGCGGCGCGGGCCGTCGCGTCGGCATCGATCACGGTGTCGGCCAGACCGCCGGTGCGCCGGACCACCGGCAGGGTGCCGTAGCGCAGGCTGTAGAGCTGGTTCAGCCCGCAGGGTTCGAAGCGCGAGGGCATGACGAACATGTCCGCTCCGGCTTCGATGCGGTGCGCCAGGGCCTCGTCATAGCCCAGGCGCAGGCCGATCTTGTCCGGGTGTCCGGCCTGCAGCGCCTGCAGCCGGGCCTCCAGTTCCGGTTCGCCGCTGCCCAGCAGCACCAGCTGCGCCTCCCCGGCCAGAACCTGCGGCAGGCAGTCCAGCAGCAGATCGATGCCTTTCTGGGCCACCAGCCGGCCGATGTGGGCGAACAGTGGGGTCCGGGCTTGCTCCGGCAGGTCGAACTCGCGCTGCAGTGCGGCCTTGTTCGCGGCCTTGCCGGCCAGCGAGCGGCCGTTGTAGTGGTGCGGCAGGTGAGGGTCCTGGTTCGGGTTCCAGATGCGGTAGTCGGCGCCGTTGAGGATGCCGCGCAGCCGATCCGCGCGGATCTGCAGCAGGCCTTCCAGGCCGCAGCCGAAGGCCGGGGTGCGGATCTCTTCGGCGTAGGTGGGGCTGACGGTGGTGATCCAGTCGGCGAACACCAGCCCGCCCTTGATGAAGGAGAGTTGGCCATGGAATTCCAGTGCATGCAGGGACCACCAGTGTCCGGGCAGCCCCAGATCGCGGAACGTCTCCCAGTCGAACAGGCCCTGGTAGGCCAGATTGTGGATGGTGAACACCGTGGCCGGCCGCGTCGGCTCCAGGCTCAGCAGCGCCGGCACCAGGCCGGTCTGCCAGTCGTTGCAGTGCACCAGGTCGGGCTGCCAGTCCAGACCGGCCCGGTCCAGGGCCAGTTCGACCACGCTGCGGGCGAAGGCGTGGAAGCGCTGGGCATTGTCCGGCCAGTCCTGTCCGTCCGGGCCCAGGTAGGGATTGCCCGGTCGATCGAAGTATTCGGGGATGTCCACCAGATAGACCCGCAGGCGGCTGTCCGGCAGCCGGGTTTCGTGCAGCTGCACCGAAACCGTGCAACCCGGGGGCTGGATCCGGGCCAGGGTTTTGACCCCGGACAGCTGTTGCGTCACGCTCTGGTAGGCCGGCAGTATCAGGCGCACGTCCTGGTGCTGGTTCTTCAGCGCCCGGGGCAGCGCGCCGGAGACGTCGGCCAGGCCGCCGGTCTTGACCAGGGGATGGACTTCGCTGCTGGCGAAGAGGATCTTCATCACGGTTGCCTTCTCGGTTGTTGGCGGTTCGGTTTCGTCCGCAGGGGTAAATAATGCAAGAGGAGCGCCAGTTATGCGATTGGCAATGATCGGTCTGGGCCGCATGGGCGGCAACATGGCCCGCCGCCTGCGGCGCGGCGGCATCGAGGTGGTCGGTTACAACCGCAGCCGCGAGGTCGTCGATACCCTGGCCGCCGAGGAAGGGGTGATTCCGGCCGACTCCCTGGCCGATGCGGTCAGCCAGCTTCCCGCGCCGCGCCTGGTCTGGCTGATGCTGCCCGCCGGCGTCGTGACCGAATCCCATCTGGAGCAGTTATCCGGTCTGCTGGAGGCCGGCGATATCGTCATCGACGGCGGCAATGCCAATTACCATGACAGCCAGCGTCGCGGCGACCGTCTGGCCGAACGGGGCATCCACTTCGTCGATGCCGGCACTTCGGGCGGCATCTGGGGCCTGGACAACGGCTATTGCCTGATGGTGGGCGGCGAGGCCGCCGCCATCGAGGCGCTTGCCCCCGCCCTGAAAACGTTGGCTCCGGCGCCGGACCGTGGCTGGGCCCATGTCGGCCCGGTGGGGGCCGGGCACTTCACCAAGATGGTCCACAACGGCATCGAGTACGGCATGATGCAGGCCCTGGCCGAGGGCCTGGCCCTGCTCAGGGGCAAGGAGGAATTCGGGCTGGACCTGGCGCAGATCAGCGAGTTGTGGCGCCACGGCTCGGTGGTGCGCAGCTGGCTGCTGGACCTGAGCGCCGAGGCCTTGCAGCAGGACCAGGACCTGGCCGACATCGCGCCGGTGGTGGCCGATTCCGGCGAGGGCCGCTGGACCGCCGTCGAGGCCATCGACCAGGGCGTGGCCCTGCCGGTGATCAGCCTGGCCCTGGCCATGCGCTTCGCCAGTCAGGACCAGACCGGCTATGCCAACCGCCTGCTGGCCATGATGCGCAATGCCTTCGGCGGGCATGCCGTCGAGAAGCGGTAGTTCCGCCTGACTGTGTGACAGTAACGCAAAGGACACAGAGACGCAGAGACGCAAAGGAATTATGATTCAGTCAACAGTGATTCGAGTCTGCTCGCTCGTCACGGCCGGCATCGACATGGTGGTTGATTTCACTGGTTCATTGATTCAATAACTCTGTGTCTTTGCGTCCTCTGCGTTGCTGCCGCCAATCCCAGACAGACAGGACGATATATGAGCGACAGCTGTACCTTTGTCATCTTCGGCGCCACCGGCAACCTGGCGCAGAACAAGCTGCTGCCGGCGCTGTATCACCTGGAGCAGGCCGGACGCCTGCCCGAGGGCATGCGTGTGCTCGGCGTGGGGCGGCGCGACTGGGACGATGACGGCTGGCGCAAGGTGGTGCAGCAGGACCTGGAATCGCGGGCCCGTGGCGGACTGGATGCGGAACTGTTCGCCCGCTTCAGTGAGCGCCTGGGCTTTTTCCAGGGGGATCTCAATGACACCGCCATCTACGGCCGGCTGAAGCAGCGTCTGGAAAGCGATTCCCATTACCCGTCCAACATCGCCTTCTACATGGCCATCAGCCCGGGCGATTTCGGCGTGGTCAGCCATGAACTGGCCGCGGCCGGCCTGAACCAGGAGCACGACGGTTGGCGCCGGGTGGTGATCGAGAAGCCCTTCGGCTCGGATCTGGAAAGCGCCGAGATCCTGGATCGGCGGCTGCACCGGGACTGGGCGGAGAGTCAGCTCTATCGGATCGATCATTATCTGGGCAAGGGCACCATCCAGAATATCCTGGTGTTCCGCTTCGCCAACCTGATGCTGGAGCCGCTGTGGAATCGCAACTACATCGACCATGTGCAGATCACCCACGCCGAGTCGCGCGGCATCGAGCAGCGCGCCGGCTATTACGATACCGCCGGTGCCCTGCGCGACATGGTGCAGAGCCACCTGCTGCAGATGCTGACCCTGGTGGCGATGGAGCCGCCGGCGAGTCTGGATGCCGACTCTCTGCACGATGAGAAGGTCAAGGTACTGCGTTCCATCCGCCCCATTGCGCAGAGTGCGGTGCACGCCCATGCCTTCCGGGCCCAGTACGGTCCGGGCAGGGTGGGCGACAGGAAGGTGCCCGGCTACCTGGAAGAGGCGGGCGTGCCGCCCGACAGCAGCACCGAGACCTACTGCGCCCTGCGGCTGTTCATCGACAACTGGCGCTGGCGCAACGTGCCCTTCTACCTGCGCACGGGCAAGCGCATGGCCGGCAGCAACTCCATGATCAGCATCCGTTTCAAGCATCCGCCGCAGCAGCTGTTCCGCGAAACCCATATCGACCGGCTGGAACCCAACTGGCTGCTGATGCATATCCAGCCCGGTGAATGCCTGCGCCTGGAACTGCAGGTAAAGCAGCCGGGCCTGGAGATGCGCACCCGGACCCAGCGGCTGGACGCCGCGACCTGCGGCATCAGCGAGGCCGGCATCGATGCCTATGAAGCGTTGCTGCTGGATGTGATGGAAGGCGACAGTTCGCTGTTCCTGCGCTACGACGAGGTCCAGTGGGCCTGGCGGGTGGTCGACCCGCTGCTCAAGGTCTGGGCCATGGAACGCGACTACATCCACACCTACCCGGCCGGCAGTTGGGGACCGCCCGAGGCCAACCGGCTGTTCCTGCGCGAGGACCAGGACTGGCGCAATACGCTGGAGGCGGATGGCTGAAGCCGGGTAGGATGGGTGGAGCGCGGCGCAACCCATCATGGCGCGTTGAGTCGATGGGTTGCGGCGCCATGCGCCTTCACCCATCCTACGCTGTTGGTTGTCGCCAAGGACTGAATGTCATGACCGAACTCACCCGTTCCCCCGCCTGGCAGGCATTGAATGCGCATTACGAGGCGATGCGCGACTTCCAGATGCGCGAGGCCTTCGAGGCCGATCCGCAGCGCTTCGGGAAATTCTCCCTACGCTTCGGCGATCTCCTGCTGGACTATTCCAAGAACCGCATCACCGAGCAGACCCTGAAGCTGCTGCTGGACCTGGCCCGGGAGCGCGATCTTCCGGCCTGGATCGAACGCATGTTCGCGGGCGAGCACATCAACGTGACCGAGGATCGGGCGGTGCTGCACATCGCGCTGCGCAATCGTTCGAATCGACCCATTGAAGTGGATGGCGAGGATGTGATGCCGGCGGTCAATGCCGTGCTCGAGCGCATGCGCCGCTTCAGCGACTCGGTGCGCGGCGGCGACTGGCGCGGACACACCGGCGAGCCCATCCGCGACGTGGTCAACATCGGTATCGGCGGCTCCGACCTGGGGCCGCTGATGGTCACCGAGGCATTGAAGCCCTGGAGCCGCGAGGGGCCGGAGGTGCACTTCGTCTCCAACGTGGATGGCAGCCACATCGCCGAGACGCTGCGGCCGCTGCGTCCCGAGACCACGCTGTTCGTCATCGCCTCCAAGACCTTCACCACCCAGGAGACGCTGACCAACGCCCGTACCGCCCGGGCCTGGCTGCTGGAGCAGCTCGGGGAGGAGGCCGCGGTGGCGAAGCACTTCGTGGCGGTCTCGACCAATGCGGAGAAGGTGCGCGAGTTCGGCATCGACACAGCGCACATGTTCGAGTTCTGGGACTGGGTCGGCGGGCGCTACTCGCTGTGGTCCGCCATCGGCCTGCCCATTGCGCTGGCCGTGGGCATGGAGCGTTTCGAGGCGTTGCTGGAAGGCGCCCACGCCATGGACGAGCACTTCCGGACGGCGCCGCCCGAGGCCAACCTGCCGGTGATCCTGGGGCTGCTGGGTGTCTGGTACATCAATTTCTTCGGCGCCGAAACCCATGCCATCCTGCCCTACGATCAGTACCTGCACCGTTTTCCAGCCTATTTCCAGCAGGGCGACATGGAGAGCAACGGCAAGCGGGTCAATCGTGACGGTGAGCCCGTGGACCACGCCACCGGCCCGGTGATCTGGGGCGAGCCGGGCACCAACGGCCAGCACGCCTTCTACCAGCTCATCCACCAGGGCACCAGGATCATCCCCTGCGACTTCATCGCCCCAGTCAACTCGCACAACAGCCCTGTGGAGGGCGCCCTGCAC
>PABG01000018.1 GCA_002699185.1 Gammaproteobacteria bacterium
CGTTCGTCCCCCCGGACGAACGGTCCCGCCTCACCCCTTCGGGCGCGCCAATTCCATTGCAGCACCCTCGTGATTCCCGGCCCCTGCGGGGCGTTCGCCGGGCTGCGTTCGTCCCCCGGACGAACGGTCCCGCCTCACCCCTTCGGGCGCGCCAATTCACACTCATTTCTCTTCTTTCGCCAGTTCCGCCTCCAGCCGCCGCTGCACCCGCTGCGGGGAGCCGGTGTGCCGGGCCAGGCGGTCGTAGGCCACCGGGACCACGAACAGGGTGAACAGGGTCGCCGACAGTATGCCGGCCATGATGACGGTGCCGATCACGGTGCGGGTCTCGCTGCCGGCGCCGCTGGACAGCAGCAGCGGCAGTGAGCCGGCGGCGGTGGTGATGCCGGTCATTATGATCGGGCGCAGGCGGGTGTCGGCGGCCTCCACCAGCGCCTCGCGGAAGGGCTGGCCGGCATCGCGCAGCTGGTTGGCGAATTCCACGATCAGGATGCCGTTCTTGGCCGCCAGGCCCACCAGCATGATCAGGCCGATCTGGCTGTAGAGATTGAGCGTCTGGCCGGAAAAGTAGAGTGCCAGCAGGGCGCCGACCATGGCCAGCGGCACGGTGAAGATGATCACCAGCGGGTGGATCCAGCTCTCGAACTGGGCGGCCAGCACCAGGAACACCACCGCGATGCCGAGGATGAAGGCGAACAGAATGGAGTCGCCGGCGAACCTGAAGTCGCGCGACTGGCCCTTGTAGTCGATGATCACGCTGCCCGGCAGGTGCTCGCGCGCCATGGCCTCGAGCCGGTCGAGCACCTGGCCCAGGGCCGCGCCCTCGGCCAGGTTCGCCTCCAGGGTGATGGAGCGCACCCGGTTGTAACGGTTGAGGCTGATCGAGTCGGCGAACTCCTCCAGTTGCACCAGGTTGGACAGCGGGATCAGGCGGCCGCTGCGCTCGGAGCGCACATAGATGTTATCCATGTCGGTTGGGGTGCGCTGGCTCTCGCGTTCGCCCTCGACGATGACATCGTATTCCTGGCCGGCATCGATATAGGTCGTCACCCGGCGCGAGCCCAGCATGGACTCCAGGGTGCGGCCGATGCTGCCCACGGTCACGCCCAGTTCGGCGGCGCGGTCGTAGTCGATCACCACCCGCAGCTGCGGTTTGGTCTCCTTGTAGTCCCAGTCCAGGCCCACCAGGCCGGGATTGTCGGCCTCGATCCTTTCCACCAGGATGTCGCGCCACTCGGCCAACTCCGCGTAGGTGCCGCCGCCGATGACGAACTGCACCGGCTTCTGCGCCCGCGCCCCGAAGCCCTGGCGCATGACCGGGAACAACCGCACCCCGGGCAGGTCCGACAGCCGCTGCCGGGCATCGTCCATGATGTCCCAGGCCGAGCGGCGCTGCGACCAGTCGCTGAGCACATTGATGGCGATGCCGGTGTTGAAGATCTCGAAGTTGCCGAAGGCGCGCGGGGCGCGCACCAGCAGCCGGCTGATCTCGCCGGCCTCGACCAGCGGCATCATGCGCCGTTCGATCTCGGTCATGTAGGTCGAGATGTACTCGTAGGAAGCGCCCTCCGGTCCGGAGACCATGAGGTAGAACACGCCCCGGTCCTCCCTGGGCGCGTATTCGTCCGGGATCCGCTCCAGCAGCCACAGCGAGCCACCGAGGATGCCGGCGAAGACCAGCCCCACCACCCAGGCATGGTTGAGCGCGCCCTGCAGCAGGGCGTGGTAGCCGCGCCGCACCCGGTCGAAGGCGCGGTCAACGGCATGGGCCAGGCGCGCCCGGGTGCCGGCCTCGGGCAGCAGCTTGGAGGCCAGCATGGCCGAGAGGGTAAGCGCCACGAAACTGGAGAAGGCCACCGCGGCGGCCATGGTCAGGGCGAACTCGGAGAACAGCCGGCCGATGTCGCCGCGCAGGAAGGCGATGGGCACGAACACCGAGATCAGCACGATGGTGGTGGCGATGACCGCGAAGCCGACCTGGCGGGTGCCGCGGAAGGCCGCTACCAGGCGGGACTCGCCATACTGCTCGATGCGCCGGTGGATGTTCTCGATCACCACGATGGCGTCGTCGACCACCAGGCCGATGGCCAGCACCAGTGCCAGCAGAGTGAAGATGTTGATGGAGAAGTCCAGAGCCAGCAGCACCATGAAGGTGGCCACCAGCGAGACCGGCACCGTGACCGCGGGCACCAGCATGGCCCGTGCACTGCCCAGGAACAGGTAGATCACCCCGATCACCATGCCGATGGCGATGAACAGGGTCTTGTAGACCTCGTTGATGGCGCCGGAGACGAACACCGAACTGTCATAGCTCTGCTTGAGTGCCAGCCCCTCGGGCAGGCCGGCGTTGATGCGTGTCATCTCGGCCTTGGCCGCCTCGGCCACGGCCAGGGTGTTGGCGGTGGACTGCTTGATGATGCCCACGCCCACCATGGGCACGCCGTTGCCGCGGAAGAACAGCCGGTTCTCGACCGTGCCGCGCTCGACCCGGGCCACATCGCCCAGCCGCACCAGATGGCCGTCGCTGCCGCGGGACAGCACCAGGCGCTGGAACTCCCCGGCGGTGCGGAAGCTGCGCTCGGTACGCACCGTGAACTGGCGCAGGTCGGAATCCAGGCTGCCGGCCGGCAGTTCCAGATTCTCGGCGCGCAGCGCGGCCTCGACGTCGGCGACGGTGAGATCGCGTGCGGCCAGCGCCTGGCGGTCGAGCCAGATGCGCATGGCGTAGCTCTGGCCGCCGCCGACCCGCACCCGTGCCACGCCGTCCAGGGCCGAGAAGCGGTCCAGCAGGTAGCGCTCGGCGTAGTCGGTCAGCTCCGGCACGCTCATGCCTTCGCCGGCCAGGTTCAGCCACATGATGACGTCTTCGTTGCTGTCGACCTTCTGGATCTCCGGCGGGTCGGCCTCCTCGGGCAGGTCGTCGAGCACGCCCGCGACCCGGTCGCGCACGTCGTTGGCGGCGGCGTCGATGTCGCGGTCGGTGCTGAACTCGATGTTGATCACCGAGCGGCCATCCTCGCTGGTCGACTCGATGAAACGGATGCCCTCCACCCCGGAGATGCGGTCCTCGATCAGTTCGGTGATGCGGTTCTCCACGACGTTGGCCGCAGCACCGGGATAGAGGGTCTCGACCGAGACCACCGGTGGATCGATGTCGGGGTATTCGCGCAGGGGCAGGCGGTCGAAGGACATCAGCCCGAAGGCGATGAGCAGCAGTGACAGCACCGAGGCCAGGACCGGCCGGGTGATGGAGACATCGGACAGGATCATCCGTCGCTGCCGTCCGTGTCCAGTGTCTGCAGC
This sequence comes from Gammaproteobacteria bacterium, assembly GCA_002699185.1. Classification (GTDB taxonomy): domain Bacteria; phylum Pseudomonadota; class Gammaproteobacteria; order Thiohalobacterales; family Thiohalobacteraceae; genus Thiohalobacter. The sequence continues at coordinate 3,304 of PABG01000018.1, forward strand.
AGTTGCGCCAGCGGTCGGCTGCCGTCGTCCACGGCGCCGATCACCACCGGCTGATCCGGACGTGCCTTCTGGGTGCCATGGGTGATGACGGCATCACCCGGCGCCAGGCCGGAGGTGATCTCCACCCGCCCGGGGCGGCGGGCGCCGATTACGACCTCCTGGCGCTTTACTTTGTTGTTATCGGTGCGATCAACGCGCAGCACGAACTGGCGCTCGCCTTGCGGCATCAGCGCCTCTTCCGGGATGAACAGGGCCTGGCGGTCGGGCCGGCGGATCTCGACCTGCATCAGCAGACCGGGTTTGAGCCGGTGTCCGGGGTTGGGCAGCAGGGCGCGGACCCGCACGGCGCGGGTGGTCGGATCGATCCGGCTGTCCACCGCCTTGATCTCGCCGGTGAAGGTTTCGCCGGGCCAGGCCGGACTGGTGGCCGTGATCCCGAGGCCCGGTTGCAGCACGGCCAGGAAGGTGGCAGGGACGGTGAATTCCAGTTTCATCACCGCATCGTCGTCCAGGGTGACCAGGGGATCCCCGGGGGTGACCAGGTCGCCGAGGCTGATGTCGCGCAGACCCAGCACGCCGGCGAACGGCGCCCTGATCATCCGGTCAGCGAGGCGCGACTCGATGGCGGTGACCCGCGCGCGGGCGGTTTCCCATTCCCGTCGGCGTTCGTCGAGCAGGGATCGGGAGGCCTTGTCCCGGGCCTCGAGCTCCTCCACCCGCCGGTACTGGCGCCGGGCCTCCTCCAGGGTGGCACGGGCCTCGGTCAGCTGGGCCTGTTCCTCGGCGCGCTCGAGTTCGACCAGCAGCTGGCCGGTCTCGACCCGGTCGCCGTCGTCGAAGTGGAGGGCGCGTATGGTCTCGGTCACCGTTGCCGTGAGCACCACGGATTCATTGGCGCGCAGGGTGCCGAGTGCCTCGAGATGTTCACTGAAGCGCTCCTCGCGGGCCTCGGCCACGATCACGACCGGGCCGGGCGGCTCGGCACGCAGGGCGCCCACCAGGGACAGGCACAGGCCGCCGAGCAGGATCAGGGGCGAAAGCGGACGATACGGTTGCATGGGACTCCCGGGCACGCTGGTCAGGGTAGGGTTATGACGTGCGGCAGCGCCGAATCAGTCCCTGACAGACCGGGCCGCTTCGACGCAGTACAAACAAAGACCGCGCAGGCGGTCAAAACAAGGACAGCGGGCAAGCGGGATAGTTCAGCCGGGCCCGACGCGCGGAGCCCGGGCTTGATCCGCATCAACCCGCCTGCAATGAATCACTGCCGGGCGTTTCAACGGCTCGCGGCTCGGCTATGCTTGCTCAATCGTAACGGATGAATTACGGAGACAAAGACGATGAGCAAGGGCTGTTTCACAGCATTGGCACTGGCCGCCACGCTCGGCATCGGCGGCTGCGCCACCTACCAGGGGCCGCAGGAACAGGCGGGCATGGTGATCGGCGGCATCCTCGGCGGCGTGCTGGGCTCGGAGGTCGGCGACGGCCGCGGCCGTACTGCGGCCATCATTGCCGGCACCCTGGCGGGCGCGGCCATCGGCGGCGCGATCGGCCAGTCCATGGACGAGGTCGACCGCATGAAGACCGCCGGCACCCTGGAGACGGTACGTACCGGCGTCACCTCCAGCTGGCAGAACCCGGATACCGGTTACCAGTACGCAGTCACCCCGACCCGCACCTACGAGACCAGCAGCGGACCCTGCCGGGAGTACACCATCGATGCGAGAATCGGCGGCAGTACCGAGCAGGTCTACGGTACGGCCTGCCGCCAGCCCGACGGCAGCTGGAAGGTGGTCGAATAGGCCTGGCGCTCAGGTCTGCGACCGGCCGCCGGCTAATCCCCGGACGCCGGCCCACAGCAGCTGCAGCTGCTGGCGGAACTGACCGCCGATGGCGCCGGGCTGCGCCTGTTTCAGGATCAGGATGACGCCATAGAACTGGGCGATCAGGGCCGCCATCACCACCGGCACGGGCGTGTTGGCCGGCAGTTCGCCCCGGTCGATGGCACGTGTGAGCTGCTGCGCCAGCAGGCCGTCGAGGCGCTGCTCCTCCAGCGTCTCGATGCCGGCGCAGTCGGGAAAGCCGAGGCGTTTTTCCGCCCGGGTGAGCGGCGGCTCCTCGCGTTTCTCCCGTTGCTGTGCCTGCCAGGCGATCCACTCGCCCCAGGCCTGGGGCTCGGCCTGCACCCGCCTGGCCGCGGCCTGGAATACCGCCTCGATCGCGGCCAGCCCGGGCTTTTCCGCCGCGGCCTGGCCGGCATGCCATTGCAGTTCCAGGGTCCAGAGCCGGCCCAGATAGGCCAGCAGGTCGGTCTTGCGGGGAAAATAATTGAAAAAGGTCGCCTCGGAGATCTCGGTCTCGGCACACAGGTCGCGCACCGCCACCTCGTCCAGGCTGTGGCGGGCCAGTTGGCTGGCCAGGGCCCGGGCCAGGTTCAGGCGGGTACGGGCCGCCTTGCGTTCCCGCAGGGGAATGTCGTTGGTTGCCATGATGTCGGTTCCCTGAGAAAGGAGGCAGGCCGGAATAAGGGCCCATGACCCGTTCCCGGCATCCGCGGGCTGCCGGGAACGCTGCGCCTGTCCCGGCCTGTGGTCTGGTGAAGTTCTATGTAATGACGCTAAAATTAGTGTTAACTTTAAATCAAGTCAATACTCGGACCAGGGCGATCCGCGCCGCGATCTGACACAAATCAAGCCATTTGCCGTGCCGGTACGGCTACAATGAACGCATGCTACCAGCGGGGGAGAGACGATGAGTTGTTTCGAGAATCTCATGATCGGCCAGGCGCCGGCGCTGAAGACCCAGTTGCGCGCCGCCGCCCTGGCGGCCGCCACTGACGTCCCCATCCTGATCGCCGGCGAGAGCGGGACGGGCAAAGATCTGCTGGCCCAGGCCATTCACCGGGAGAGCCGGCGTGCCGCCGGTCCCTTCGTGCCGGTCAACTGTGCCTCGTTGCCGGACGGGCTGGTCGAGTCCCTGCTCTACGGCCATCGGCGCGGGGCCTTCACCGGCGCCGTGGCCGACCAGGCCGGTTACATCCAGCAGGCACGCGGCGGCACCCTGTTCCTGGACGAGGTCGGCGAACTGCCCGCCCCGGCCCAGGCCAAGCTGCTGCGCTTCCTGGAGACGCGCGAGTGTCAGCCTCTGGGCCAGGCCCGGCCGGATCAGGTCGAACTGCGGGTGCTGGCCGCGACCAACCGCGACCTGGCCGCGGACGCGGCCGCCGGGCGTTTCCGCCAGGACCTGTTCTATCGGCTCAACGTGGTACCGGTGCAGATGCCCGCCCTGCGCGAGCGGCGCGAGGATATCCCGGCGCTGGTCGATCATCTCTCCCGGCAGCTGTCCCGGCAGCACGACCTGCCGCCGCCGCGCTACCCGGCCGCCACCCTGACCCGACTGCAGCGCTATGACTGGCCGGGCAATGTGCGCGAACTGCGCAATTTCTGCGAGCGCACCCTGATCCTGTTCAGCGGCCGCGAGGTGCAGCCATCGAATCTGCCGATGGAGTTGCGCGCCGTGCAACCCGCCGCGAAGGCCGGCAGCTTTGCCCTGCCGGCCGGCGGCGTGGATCTGGGTTCACTGGAATCGGACCTGATCCAGCAGGCGCTGGCCCAGGCCGGCGGCAACCGCAGCCGGGCCGCGCGGTTGCTGGGCCTGACCCGTGACACCCTGCTCTATCGCATCAAGAAGTGGGGGATCGAGTGCTGATTCATATAGCCACGGAAAACACGGACAAGATTCTGTAGGTTGGGTTAGGCGCGACAGCGCCGTAACCCAACGAGCGCGACCCGAATGTTGGGTTACGGCCTACGGGCTAACCCAACCTACCTGCTGCCACATAAGCACGTCCGTGCTTTCCGTGTGTTCCGTGGCTATCCATCACCACGGCCAGGCCTGGCGCGCCAGCGCCACGCTCACGATATAGGCGAACACCAGCAGCGCCAGCGCCCCGAAGCCGAGCCGGACCGGTTTGGCAAAGCGCGGTTTCAGCGCCAGCATTCCGAGCAGGATATACACCACCAGCGCGATCAGCTTGGCCGTCAGCCAGTCCTGGGCCAGCGGATACTGGCGCGACAGCACCGCCAGGGCGATGCCCGAAACCAGCAGCAGGGTGTCGTTGATGTGCGGCAGCACCTTCACCGGGCGCAGCCCGAGCCAGGCCTCGCGCCACAGCATCAGCGCCAGGCGCAGGGCGAAGCCGCCGCCGCTGATGATCACGGTGGCGACATGCAGGATTTTGATTGCGGTGTAATCGGGCATCGTTGTCGTGGGTCGTGTTGTGAGTGGCCGCGCTCCGGCGCGGGCGGGGCCGCAGCTGACGGTTGTATCTGCGCCGTTTGCAGGGTTGCGCGCCGGCGGCGGGCAGGTCTACTGTAAACTTCAGGCACCGGCCTGACGGAGACTGCAGCAGCACATGGCCCAATACTACTCGATACGCCGCTTCTGTCCCTACCAGGGCGTGATTCAGGTGGTGGACGTGGGCAATGCGCGCGCCTATTCCACTGACGGCCGCCACTGGCAGGTGCGGGTGCAGAACGCCTCGGGACGGCTGCGCTGGCATGCCACCGACTGCGATGCCGGCGACCTGGCCAGCCGCGAGACCAATGCCGACCAGCTGATGCGCGCCCTCAACGAACGTCCGCCCATCCCTTTCCCGCTGGCCGACCGGTTCGAGTTGTGGCTGCTGCATCGGGAAACGCGCCTGCCGCTGGCCATCGTCAAGAGCCGGGTCACGCGCGAGGAAACGGAGTCGGATCGCATCACCAACCCGACCTGGCAGCCGTTTCTGATGTCGCGAAACGAGTTCCGCTCCCCTGCACTGGAGGCCGCACGCGGCCATTGCGACCCGCAGGTCCGCCCGCCGCGGGCCCAGGATGTGCTGGAGCGTCAGGTCAACCTGGCCGGGCGGCCGCTGCCGGTGCTGCAGTGGTTCGAGCGCCTGGAGGACGGCAGCGGCATCGGTCATGGGGGCATGCGGGTCGAAGGCGGGCTCACCGGCCGCCACCTGCCGGCTGAAGCCTTCCCGGAACTGCTGGTCGATCCCGAATGGCCGCAGGGCCTGGAGCGGGCACTGGTGCGTGAATACCACGAATGGAATGCGCCCTTCCTGCTGGCGCACCAGCGGCTGCGCGAGGACACGCGTCGCTGGCTGGAGACGGCCGCGCGCCAGCGGCCGGAAAGCCTGCTGGACAACTATCCCATGTATCCGCAGGTACTGGATGCGGAGGCCATGCAGGTCACCCTGGTCTCGGCCAAGTTGATCAAGGCCTCCTGAGCTTCATGCCGGACAGTGAGCTGATGCGGCTGGCCGAGTCCCTGCAGCGCGAGCAGGCCGAGTACCGGCTGAGTGCGCCTCCCGGCGAGACCGAGGCCCGGTTCGAGTTCATTGGCCGCTTCGATCAGGCGCCGGTCATCTGGGAGGCGCGCCTGCGGGCGCTCGGCAGCGGGCAGTGCGAACAGTACATCGAGATCGGCCCGGCCGCGGGCCAACGGCGGCGGCTGACCGTGGGGCTGGCGCTGGATCGCATCGATCCGCCCGCCATCCTGAAAACCGTTATCATGATCCGCAATTACAAGCGTCTGCGCGAGGGCCGTCACGAATGGCGAGTCTGAGCCCAGGCGGCAGTGAGGATATTCCATGGCACAACTGATCAGTCTGTCGCGCGCCGCCCGCCTGGTGGGCGTGAAACGCGCGACCCTGCAGAAGCAGATCCGCGAGGGGGAACTGCATACCTTCGAGGGCGAACTGGACCTGAGCGAACTGCTCAAGGTCTATCCCAAGACCGACCTTGACGGCAGCGGGATGGTGGAGCGCGCCGACCGCATCATCGAGAACGCCTTCGGCAAGGTGCTCGACACCAAGGATCTGCCCGACGCCGAGGTGCTGGCCACCCGCGTCACCCTGCTCAGTCACGAACTGGGCACGGCGCGGGCGCGGGTGAACCGCTTCAACAAGCTGGTCAGCCGTATCAGCGACAAGCTGGATTCATTGGAGCGCGCCGTGGACGATCCGGCCGTGAAGGCGTTCCGTCAGTGGCTGGAGAGTGAGATCGACGAAGTGCAATCCGCGCAGGGGCTGCACGATGAGGTGCTGGCCACCGATACCTTCATGCGCCTGCTGGCCGCCCATGTCCAGCTCAAGCCCAGCGGGCATGACTTCTTCCTCAACGGCAGCGAGACTCTGCTGCACGCCGGGCTGCGCTCGGGCATGCAGCTCAGATACGGCTGCACCGACGGCAGCTGCGGCCGCTGCCGGGCGAAGGTCATCAGCGGCGAGGCCAAGCGCGTGCGGGCCTACCCCGAGTGTCTGTCGGAAGACGAGCTGGCGGCAGGCTATGTCACCCTGTGCGCGCACACCGCCATGACCGATGTCCTGCTGCAGGTCGACGAGGTCACCCGACCGGAGGAGATCGAGACCCAGTCCCTGCCCGCCACCCTGCGCCGGGTCGACGACCTCGGTCAGGGCATGATCGGCCTGGTGGTCAATCCGGTCGAGCCGCACCGGCTGCAGTTTCTCTCCGGCCAGTCGGCGCAGATCCGCATCGGCGATGCCGCGGCCAGCTACCCCATCGCCAGCTGCCCCTGTGACGAGACCCAGATCGAGTTCCACATCAATACCGCTGACGACAATCCGCTGGCCGCGCGCGTGGCCGCGGGGCTCGACGACGTCGAGACGCTGGAACTGGAAGGCCCGCGCGGCGACTTCGTTCTCAATCCCGAGTCGGTGCATTCGCTGGTCTTCATCGCCTGGGATCGCGAATTCGCCTCCATCAAGAGTCTGATCGAACAGGCCCTGGCGCTGGACGTGGCCGAACAGATCTACATCTACTGGGTGACCACGGACGGCGGCAGACCCTACCTGCACAACCTCTGCCGTGCCTGGCAGGATGCCATCGACAACGTCAACTACATGCGGCTGGAGGCGGATCCCGCGGTCTACGGCGAGCGCACGCGGCAGGTGATAGGCGATACCCTGGCCGAACTGGCCGGGCAGCACTACAACGTGAAGGTGTTCGATTTCTACATCGGCGGACCCGAGACCGTCACCGAGGCCAGCCGCAAGTATCTCATCGCCCGCGGCGTGCCTCCGGCGCAGGTGCGCACCCGGCACGACTGAAATGGGCGGGGATCAGCTGCGGGTCGCGGCGGCGTTGGCCAGGGCGTTGACCCGGGCGCGGATGGCCTCGGCATCGGTGGTATGGATCGACTCCCGGATCAGGATGCGCATGGCATCCAGCGCCTCAGCCACGACATCCTCGTGTCCGTGCTGGGCGGCGACCTTGTCCACGATAAGACAGGCTTCGTAGAGGCCTTCCTGGCGGCCGTCGAGAAATTCGTCCCTGTTCTGCCGGGTGTCGATTCCCGCCGCCGGGGCTTGCCCCTCGGGATCGAGATCGATGATGGACGCGTTGTGTGATGGATTCATGATCGCTTGTCTGTGTTGTGAGTTTCGATCAGGTCCGGCCGCGCTCCTCCCCTGGAACTTCCCGGCAACCGGACTATCTACCTTACCCCAGTTCGCCGAATAATCCACCCTTTGAATGCTTGCCAACTGTTCCGACCGGGGAATTCAAGTGTAGACCACAGCCCGGATAAGCCAAGGTGGCTTGGCCGGTGTCCGTAAGCATCTGATCCTGCGACAGGATAAACATTAAATAATTACAATATCATGATATGGCGCGGTGGATGGCGCCTGCCTCAGGCGGCTTCCATTCCCAGCAGCCCGCGCAGATGCGCCGCCACCGAGCGGCCCAGGGCGGCCAGGGCGTAGCCGCCCTCCAGGCAGGAGACGATGCGCCCGCCGGCATGGGTGTCGGCGACCGCCTTGAGCTCGCGGCTGATCCAGTGGTAGTCGGCCTCGGTGAGCAGGAACTGGGCCAGTTCGTCCTCGACGTGGCCGTCGAAGCCGGCCGAAATCAGCAGCAGCTGCGGGCGGAAGATGTCCAGCGCGGGCAGCCAGTATTCGCGGATGGCCTCACGGAAGCCTTCGCTGCGGGTGCCGGCCGGCAGCGGCACATTGACGATGTGGTCCGAGCGGGTCGCGGCCCCGGTGTGCGGGTAATAGGGATGCTGAAAACTGGAACACAGCAGCACCCGCGGATCCCCGGCGAAGATGTCCTCGGTGCCGTTGCCGTGATGAACATCGAAGTCGGCGATGGCCACCCGCTCAAGATTGTGTTCGGCCAGGGCGTGGGCGGCGGCGACAGCCACGTTGTTGAAGATGCAGAAGCCCATGGCGCGGTTGCGGGTGGCGTGATGGCCGGGCGGGCGTACACTGCAGAAAGCGGCACCGGCCTCATCCCGCATGACCAGGTCCACGCCCAGGATCGCCGCACCGGCCGCGCGCCGGGCGGCCGCCAGTGAATGGATGTTCATGCCGGTATCCGGGTCCAGTGCCCGGCTGCCCTGCTCAGGGGCGGCCGCGAAGACGGCCTGCACATAGTCCGGAGCGTGCGCCAGACTCAGCTGCTCCGGCGTGGCCAGCGGCGCGTCATAGTGGCGCAGGGCCTGGTCCAGGCCGGTGGACAGCAGCTGATCGTTGATGGCCAGCAGTCGCTGCGGGCTCTCGGGGTGCCCCGGACTGTTCTCGTGCAGCAGGCAGTCGGGATGCGAGATGAAGGCAAGGGTCATGGTGGCCAAGTCTGCGCCCGGTGCCACGACCACTGCAACCCGCCTGTTATGCGGATGCCTTTATACTCTACCCTTCAAGTAGCGTTAACCGCAGGTGGAATGATGGGCCCGCATTACCTCAACCGGCTGTTCGCCCCCAACAGCATCGCCGTATTCGGCGCTTCCGACCGCGCCGGCTCGGTAGGCAGCATCGTCTTCCGCAATCTGCGCGAGGGCGGCTTCAAGGGCGCGCTGTTTCCGGTCAACCCGAAGCACCGCAAGGTGCAGGACCAGCGCGCCTACAAGGACCTCGCCGCCATCGGCAAGCCGGTGGACCTGGCCGTGATCGCCACCCCGGCCGCGACCGTCCCCGGCATCATCGCCCAGTGCGGCCAGGCCGGCGTGCGGGCGGCCGTGGTACTGTCGGCCGGCTTCGGCGAGGCCGCGGCCGGGGATGCCGGCGAGCGGTTGCAGCGGGAGCTGCTGGAAGCGGCGCGCCAGCAGGGGGTGCGCATCCTGGGGCCGAACTGCCTGGGCATCATGCGCCCGGATGCGGGGCTCAATGCCACCTTCAGCCACAACATCGCCCGCCGCGGCAAGCTGGCGCTGGTGTCACAGTCCGGGGCGCTGTGCACCGCCGTACTGGACTGGGCCGAGGCCGAGGGCATCGGTTTCTCCGCCATGGTCTCATTGGGCGATGCGGCCGACGTGGACTTCGGCGATCTGCTCAGTTATCTGGCGCTGGACCCCTGGACCCGCGCCATTCTGCTCTATGTGGAGGGCATTCGCGATGCCCGCAGCTTTCTCAGCGGCCTGCGCATCGCCGCGCGCATGAAGCCGGTGGTGGTGGTCAAGGCCGGCCGCCATGCCGACGGCTCGCGCGCCGCCGTCTCGCACACCGGCGCCCTGATCGGCGGTGACGATGTCTTCCATGCCGCCCTGCGCCGGGCCGGCGCGGTGCGCGCCTACACCATCAAGCAGCTGTTCAATGCCGCCGAGATCCTGGGCGGCGGCGAGCACCGCGTACGTGGCAGCCGGCTGGCGATCGTGACCAACGGCGGCGGCCCCGGCGTGATGGCGACCGACCGCGCCACCGAGTTGGGCGTGGAACTGGCCGAGCTGTCCGCGGCCACCCGGCAGGCGCTGGATGAGGTGCTGCCGGCGCACTGGTCGCACGCCAATCCGGTGGATCTGCTGGGGGATGCCGGTCCGGAGCGCTATGGCGCAGCGGTCGAGGCCTGCCTGCGCGATCCCGGCGTGGATGGCGTGCTGGCCATGCTCACGCCGCAGGCCATGACGGACGCCGCGGGTTGTGCCGAGGCGGTCAGTGCGGCCGCCGGTCACGGCACCAGGCCGGTGATCACCTGCTGGATGGGCGGGCCGCATGTCGCCGCTGCTCATGAATTGTTCAATCGCCGGGGTATTCCACATCTGGACACGCCCGAGGCCGCGGTCGAGGCCTTTGCCTATCTGGCCAGTCACCGGCGCAATCAGGAGTTGCTGCTGCAGGTGCCCGGGCCGCTGGGCCAGCGCAGCCGCCCGGACGTGGAGGGGGCGCGGCTGATCATCGAGGAGGCGCTGGCGACCGGCCGCAGCGGCCTGAGTATCCTGGAGACCAAGGCCGTGCTGCATGCCTTCGGTCTGCCGGTGGTGCCGACCATGGAGGCGGCCACCGCCAACGACGCCCTGGTGGCCGCCGAGGCGCTGGGTTTTCCGGTGGCGTTGAAGATCAACTCGCCGGACATCAGCCACAAGTCGGATGTGGCCGGTGTGCGCCTGAACATCACCCGGGCGGCCGATGTGCGCAGCGCCTTCAATGATCTGCTGGAGACCGCGCGCAGCCGGCGGCCGGACGCGCAGCTCAGGGGCGTGACGGTGGAACCCATGTACCGCCGCGCCAACGGCCGCGAGTTGCTTGTCGGCGTGGTGCGCGATCCGGTGTTCGGCCCGGCCATCAGCATCGGCGCCGGCGGCACCATGGTCGAGGTGATGGAGGACCGCTGTGTATCACTGCCGCCGCTGAACCGCTTCATCGCCCGCGGCATGATCGAGCGCACCCGGGCCTGGAAGATGCTGCAGGCCTGGCGCAACCTGCCGGCGGTTGACTTCACCGCGCTGGAGGACGTGCTGCTGCGGGTCTCCGAACTGGTATGCGAACTGCCGCAGCTGCAGGAGCTGGACATCAATCCCCTCATTGTGGACGAACAGGGCGCGCTGGCGGTGGATGCGCGCATGGTCGTGGCCTATCCGCCGCCCGGGGCCCGGCGCTATGCCCACATGGCCATCCACCCCTATCCGGGTGAACTGGAGACCCGTGAGCAGCTGGCCGATGGCACCGACGTGATCCTGCGTCCCATCCGGCCCGAGGATGCCGACATCGAGCAGGACTTCATCCGCCGGCTGTCCTCGCAGTCGAAATACTTCCGCTTCATGCAGGCGCTGCAGGAACTTACCCCCGAGATGCTGGTGCGTTTCACCCAGATCGACTATGACCTGGAAATGGCGCTGATCGCGGTGGTCGAGGAAGACGGCCGCGAGCGCGAGATCGGCGTGGCGCGTTACAGCACCAACCCGGACGGACGCAGTTGCGAGTTCGCCATCGTGGTGGCCGACGAATGGCAGCACAAGGGCGTGGGCAACCGGCTGATGGCC
>PABG01000019.1 GCA_002699185.1 Gammaproteobacteria bacterium
CGCCGATGCCAACGCGCGCCACTGCATGGCTCTCACTATGTACTGGGAAGCCCGCGGCGAAGGGCGGGACGGCATGCTGGCGGTGGGCTGGGTGGTGCTGAACCGGGTCGACGACCACCGGTTCCCCGATACCGTGTGCGGCGTGGTGTACCAGGGCGGCGAGACCCCTCCCTGCCAGTTCTCCTGGTGGTGCGACGGCAGGAGCGACCGCCCCACCAGCCGCGCCCAGTGGGACGCCGCGCGCGCCCTCGCCGACGAGCTGCTCACCGTCCGCCCGCCGGACAGGACCCGAGGGGCGTTGTTCTTCCACAGCGCGTCGATCGAGTCGCCGTGGCGGCGGACGCGGACCGCGCGCATCGGCGGCCACATCTTCTACCAGTGAATCAAGGACGCTAGTCGGCCCAACTTATAGCCGGGTCAGTTAGCCAGTCACGACGTCGCCGCAAATGGCCCCCTATCGAACGACTTCATCTTGTCGCCCTAGCCCCTAGACATCTGACGCCCAGATCGTATTGACGTATGTGCCCAGATCCTTGGCCCGAGCTTGTATGGCCTCCTCATTCCAGAAGTCTAATCCGGCAACCTCTCGGTTCAGCGCGAGGAGCGACTTTGCGAGGCGCTCACGCTTGATGGACCAAGGGCCATTGCTCAGGCTGGGATTCAGCGATTCCGTGACTATCGTCAGGTTGCCCAAGGTATTGATGTTCTTCTGACGGAAGTCCATTTCAGACTTGACTGAATCGTCGAGCTCGAAGTTGGACAGAGTTGCCTGAAAAGTCGACTCGATCGACGCGACCACGCCGCTGGGCAGTGGCCAGTGCTCTGCCCACTTCCGCGGCATGATGTGCTCAACGGTCAGGTTGCCAATCTCCACGCTCTCATCGAATCTCGTCCTCTTGGCATGTTCGATCTGCTGCAGAATGTAGCGAAGTCGCTGAGAACCAGATGTGCTGTAAATGGGCTTCGTAGCAATGGCTTCCAAGACCTCGCCATCATTCGGCAATCTAGATGCATCACCTGTCAGGTCCTCCTTTAGCGATGCTGCGAACCCGATCGGATCACCCTCACATTCGCTCAGCTGCCGAATCATTGTGGTCCCAACCTTGTTGTAGTTCTTGGTGGTTAGATTGCAGATCTCCCGACGCACGATGTAGGACTCAATCAAACGAAAGATGCACAGCTTCTCCTGTTCCTCGTACTCTCTTGCGTTCACCCACAACACCAACGGGTGAAATGTCGACAAATCCCAGATGCGCAACACCCTAGCGATACGATTCGTGACTCCGTTACTGAGCTTCTCCATGCCTTTGTATGTCTGGCCATGGGTAAGAAGGACGTCTAGCTCATCGGAAACGCTCGCGAAGGCGCGTTCGCTCGCAAAGTGACGGTACTCTGTCGCGATCTTTCCGGCGTTCACTTCGCGTGCGGTTTCCGCCACCACAGCGTGAGTTATCAGGTGGTCCGCTCGCGCACGCTTGAAACGGCCTTGCCTGACCGGTTCGTTCCAAAAGGGTGACTCGAAGTACTTCCACTTCTTCTCAAACAGTTGTTCGTTGTCCTCCCCAGCGCGCCGCGCGCGATGAAAGACGTCATTTCTGATGAGATCGAACGGCGTGAGCGGCTTGGCCATCCCGTTCAGTGAAGCGAATATCTCCTGGGCGTCATCGTTTTCGTCCAGAGAGATCATCACGATCTGGAACCCGGAAAGGAATCCGGCGAGCAGCGCGTCAAGTACCTCCTCGGCGGTGTTCTCATCGCTGCGTTCAGCGATGAACGCCTCAATCGCTTCATATAGGTGCCAATATGCCCGCAGAAGCTTCGGAGCTTTGCCGACAATCATGTTCCCGTTCTTATAAAAGCACTGCTTCTGCAGCTTGCGCAGTTCATCGCGCGGGTTATCGACGATCTGCTGATAGAGCACGCGGTCGTAGCTTGACGGCCAAAGCTTGTACTTCTCTTTCTCGGGATCGGCCATACCCTTGCTCTCTTCATTGAAGAGATACGAGCTCGCGACGTTTTCGATGCGAGGGATTTCGACGTTACGGGCAATCTCACGAAGAGTCAGGAGTACGAGGAAAAATGTCGTAATCCGCTGTTGGCCATCGACAAGGTAACGCTTACGCACAGCGCCGTATTGCTGCCTTTGGGGATCGGAGAATATGACGGCGCCGAAGTAGTGGGGGTAAGGGATGCGCTCGTCCAGATGTTCGATGGCTTTGTCCTTTAGATCGTCCCACAGTTTCGGGATCTGCTTGTCCTCTCCAGTCTCCCATTCGTAATGGCGCTGATAGACCGGCACGACCCATTGCTGTCGCTCGTTCAGAACCACATCAAGGCTGAGAGCATCTGCCCGCACTTTTCCCTCCCCTTAGGTCAAATCAAGCCTCTGGGAACAGCCCCGGCATCCAACGTCCGGCGAGCGCCGCCGGGAACGCGATCCGCAGTGGCGCGCGCTGGCTTTCTGACTGAAGCACACCCGCTTCGAGAAGAGCGGCCAAAATCCGGCGTGCCTGGCGATCTCCCGTGCCTACAAGACCGGCCACGTCGCCGCGCGGGATCTCTCCACGATAAAGCACTGCTTCAAGCACGTTACCAGCCTGCGGCGGCAGGCTGTCCGTGCGCACTTCTTCCTCAACCCACAACCGAATACGCTCGCGCAATTTGTTCGGCTGGACCAGCTGCTCCATGAACGTGACCTGGTCGATGCAGGTCTGCAAGAAAAACTTAGTGAAAGCGGCGAGGGCAGCCTCGCTTCGGCTTCCTCTTCCATCGAGGTCACCCTGGCGGGGTTGGTCGCAGGCCATGAGGTGATCCTTGTATTTGCTCTCCTGGCGCGCAAGCCCGCGCGCAATCGACCAGATACCGCCGGTATCAAGCGCGTCCCGCAGCATGGCGTAAGACATCAGCCGAGCGACACGCCCATTGCCATCGAGAAAGGGGTGTATCCACAGAAGACGGTGATGTGCTGCTGCCGAGGAGAAGATTGTCCCCGCCTTTCCCAGGTTGCTGTAGACCGCTTCAAGCCTTTCCAGGAATCGCGGCAGCGCTCCTGGACTGATCGCGACATGATCCCCAACTTTCACATCGCGCTTTCGAAGCCGCCCTGGCTCCAGCTTCACTCGTTCGCCGTCTTCGGGGTGTTCGACCCACAGCAGCTCCTCTGGGAGGAGTTCGCCGAAGCGACGATGTATCTCCAGGATGCCGTCTTGCGTTGCGGCCTTCCCGGTGAGCCCGCCATCATCGATCCACTTCTGGACCGTTACATGCGCACGGGCTTCCAGCTGCAGATCGCGCTTGCGAGGCTCCTCGCTGTAGTCATTGCGCATCGCCCTTTCAATGTCGACCGGGTGGGTGTTGTGGCCCTCGATCAGGTTGGAGTAGTAGCAGTTCATCGCCCGGACAAGTTCAGCAAGAGCGTCAACAACACCGTCCGGCAGGCTTCGTCGGAAGCCTGCAGACTTTGCAGCGAGGTCGACTGCCAGTTCCGTGAGCTCTTCGCGGTGCGGCGAGCCCTCGCTAATTTGGAGCGGCTCCATGATAGCGGTAGCCTCGCCACGGTCTACGGCCTCTTCCATGTCCGCTTCTATGTCCGTTGGGTCGTCGCTCATCTTTAAATAAATATCATATAGTTACGTTTTGTCCAACCTAATGACTGACCGGCCAAAAGTCCGCTTAAGTGTCCGTTTCGATGTCCGCTAGGGTCAGGCTTCGAAGCTAGCCACCAAATCGCATCATCGAGCGTGCTGCAAAGATCATGTTGACATATGGGTGCTGCAGCCTTAGTTTTGCATCATGGACGATGAAGCAATAGAAAGTGTCGCTCTGACAAAGGTGGCTGAGGCCCGCCCCGGCTATCCGTTCCGCGGCGCTGTAGAGGAGACCACCAACGGCGATGTTGCGGTTGTCCAGATCAGGAATGCCGATCCCGAGAGGGGCGTCGACTGGAGCGCAGTCGTCCGGACTACTTTGACCGGCCGCAAACGGCCTGATTGGCTCCGCCCTGGTGACGTCCTTTTTGCCGCCCGGGGGAACAGGAACGTCGCAACCTACATAGATCATGTGCCGGGGCTGGCCGTCTGCGCGCCGCAGTTCTTTCTGCTCCGGGCCAGGAGCGAGAGCGTACTGCCCGCCTATCTGGCCTGGTACCTCAACCAGCCCCCGGCGCAGCGCTACTTCGAGATTTCAGCGGAGGGAAGCTTCATCACGAGCATACGCCGCGCCGAGCTGGAGAAGCTACCCGTCCCCGTACCGAGCGTTGAGCGCCAGCGCCTGATCGCCAGGCTCGCTGATGCAGCAAGGCGCGAGAAAGAACTCACAGAAAAGCTCATTAGAAACCGTGAGCAGCAATTGAGGCTAGTCGCGTTCGATTTGATCGAATAGGTTCAAGAGAGGAAAGGGAAGCGCCATGAGCGATTCAGTAAAACAGAAAGACATCAACCAGGCCGTATGGGAAGCGTGTGACACCTTCCGCGGCGTGGTCGACCCGAGTATCTACAAGGACTACGTCCTGACCATGCTTTTCCTGAAGTACATCTCGGATGTCTGGCAGGACCACTACAACGAATACGAAATAGAGTACGGGGACAATATCGAGCTCATCGAAGAGATGATGAAGAATGAGCGCTTCGTGCTCCCCAAAGACGCCAGCTTCTACGCACTCTACGAGCAGCGCTACGAACCCGGCAATGGGGAGCGCATCGACAAGGCGCTACATGCCATTGAAGAAGCGAACATCCATAAGCTGCAGGATGTCTTCCAGGACATTAGCTTCAACAGCACCCGGCTGGGTGACGAAGCGCAGAAGAACGACATCCTGCGCCACATGCTTGAAGACTTCGCCAATCCAGATCTAAACCTGAAGCCCAGCCGCATCGGCAAGCTCGACATCATCGGCAACGCCTACGAATTCCTGATCAAGAACTTCGCCGCCACCGGCGGTAAGAAGGCGGGGGAGTTCTACACCCCGCCGGAAGTGTCAGAGCTGATCGCTGAGCTGGTTGATCCTCGGGAAGGCGATGAGATCTGCGATCCGGCCTGCGGTTCCGCCTCTCTCTTGATGAAATGCGGCAAGCAGATTCAGAAGAAGGGCTCGAAGAAATACGCACTTTTCGGTCAGGAAGCCATCGGCAGCACCTGGGCGCTCGCCAAAATGAACATGTTCCTGCAAGGCGAGGACAACCATCGGATCGAGTGGGGTGACACGATCCGCAACCCGAAACTGCTGGACGGTGAAGACAGCCTGAAGCTCTTCGACGTGGTTGTCGCCAATCCGCCCTTTAGTCTGGAGAAGTGGGGACACGAGAAGGCCGAGGCCGACAAATTCGGTCGCTTCCGGCGTGGCATCCCGCCAAAAACCAAGGGTGACTACGCGTTCGTCCTGCACATGATTGAGACGCTGAAGGCGAAGACCGGGCGTATGGGCGTGGTCGTGCCGCACGGTGTTCTTTTCCGCGGCGCTGCGGAAGGAAGAATCAGGAAAAAGCTCATCGATGAAAACCTGCTTGATGCCGTGATCGGAGTGCCGGAGAAGCTGTTCTACGGCACCGGCATCCCAGCAGCGATCCTGGTGTTCAAGAAAGGCAAGAAGGACAAGGGCGTTTTGTTCATCGATGCCAGCCGTGAATACAAGGACGGGAAGAACCAGAACGCGCTGACCGACGAGAATATCGCGAAGATTGTCGCAACCTATCAGGCCAGGAAGGATGTCGACAGATACGCTCATCTGGCGAAAATCGATGAGATAAAGGAGAACGACTATAACCTCAACATCCCGCGCTACGTTGATACGTTTGAGGAGGAAGAAGAGATTGATCTGATGGCCGTACGCGCCGAGCGTCAAAAGCTCAAGAAGGAACTCGCCGCGCTGGAAGAGGAGATGGAAGGCTACCTCAAGGTGCTTGGCTATGGTTCCTGAGGGATGGCGAGAAGTTAAGCTTGGTGACTTGTTTGCCAGCAGCAAGGAGAAGGGCAAATCTGGGTTGCCAATAATGTCGGTAACACTAAAGGACGGTCTCGTTCCACGCGATTCGCTAGAGCGCAAGACGGACACAAACCTTTCCCCGAAGGACCACCTTCGCCTGCGCAAAGGATATATTGCGTACAACATGATGCGTATGTGGCAGGGAGCCTCAGGTGTCTCTCAGGAGGATGGTCTTGTCAGCCCCGCATACGTAGTTCTCGTTCCAAAGCGAGAGATCGATCCGACGTTTGCGTCCTATTTTTTCAAGGCTGCAAGAACGGTCTATCTTTTCTGGGCCTATTCTTACGGCCTGACCAACGATCGACTGAGACTCTACTACCCAGATTTCGCTGCCATTCCAGTTGCAATCCCACCTTTCGATGAGCAGAGGAAGATTGGCGAAATCCTCGCTACTTGGGATAAGGCTCTCGGAGCGTCTGACAAACTTATTCAAAACAGTAGGCGGCAACAGGAAGCTCTGGTACACCGCCTGCTGAGCGGCTCACTACGTCTGCCCGCTTACCGTTCCAGAGATTGGACGTCGCTTCCTCTGTCGTCAATTGCAGAGCTCTCAAGCGAACGTTTTGATCCCCAAACGTCGAGTGCGTCTAAACGTTGCATCGAGCTAGAACACATTGAATCGCGGACTGGTGCGAGGACCGGAGAATGCGATTCGGCTGATCAAGACAGCAAAAAAGCAGTCTTCCGCCCAGGCGATGTGCTTTTTGGCAAGCTGAGACCCTACCTCAGAAAGTACTACCAACCTAATTTCGAGGGTGTGTGCTCTACTGAGATTTGGGTGCTGAAATCCAAATGCTCGCTACAGCCAGGATATCTCTACTATCTGGTACAAACCGACACATTCTCAAGGGCTGCTAACGTTTCGTCGGGTTCGAAGATGCCTAGGGCGGATTGGAGCGTAGTACGCGACACGCGGTTCAAGATTCCCGACGCCGACGAACAACGCGCAATTGTATCGACCCTCGGCGCAGCGGATGCGCTTGTCCATCAACACCAACAACAACGGCGCCTGTTGCTTAGGCAGAAGAACGCTCTAATGCAGCAGCTTCTCACCGGCAAGCGGCGGGTGAAGGTCGATGGTGATGTAGACCGGATCGTGTCGGAGGCAGCGCATGGCTGAGGATGGTATGACACCGGAGACCCGGGAGGAGTACAGCGCGCAGATACCCGCGGTGCAGGCGCTCTCTAGTCTTGGCTGGGAGTACATCTCGACTGCGGAATGTCTTGCCGCGCGTGGTGGCAGTGCGGATGTCATCTTAGCTGGTGTGCTTGTAGATGAGCTGCGCAAACGGCGGTTCGAGTACAAGGGCAAGGAGTATCCGCTTTCCACCAATGCCATTGGCCAGATTGTGCGTGAGCTGGCTACGGTGCCTTTGCATGAGGGACTGGGTGCTGCCAATGAACAGCTCTACAACAAGATCACGCTAGGTGTGACGGTTACGGAGTTCATCGATGGGAAGAAGCACTCACCGACGATTCCGATCATTGACTGGACGAATGTTGCGAACAACAGCTTCATCGTAACCGAGGAGCTGGAGGTTCTGTCCTCGGGCGGCACGCATACGCGCCGCCCGGATGTGGTCTGCTACGTGAACGGGTTGCCGCTGGTGGTCATTGAAGCGAAGCGGCCTGTCTCTGGCAATCCGAACAAGTCGATGATCGATGAAGGGATCTCGCAGAATATTCGCAATCAGAAAACCGAGGAGATTCCGAAGCTCTTCGCGTACTCGCAGATCCTGATGTCGATTAGTGGGACCAATGCGCGCTACGGCACGACCAGGACGCCGAAGAAATTCTGGGCCAACTGGCGGGATGAAGAGTTTGACGACGCCTACTTCAAGGAGGTCGTGAACCGTCCGGTAGAGGACGAGTTCAAGGACGCTGTGTTTTCGGGGCGGAGTTCGAAGTTGCGCTCGTTCTTCGAAGGGCTCTGGTCGGGCGGACGGCTGCCCAACGAGCAGGACCGGATGCTGATCAGCCTGCTATCACCTGAGCGGCTGCTGGAGTTCGTACGCTTCTTTATTCTGTTCGATTCCAAGATCGGGAAGATCGCGGCGCGCTATCCGCAGGTCTTTGGCGTCAAGAAGCTGATAGAAAGACTGCGGACCAACAAGAAGGGTGGCGGGCGCGAGGGCGGTGTGATCTGGCACACCACCGGTTCCGGTAAGTCATTCACCATGGTGTTCTTATGCAAGGCGCTGCTGATTCATGAGGCTCTGAAGAACTGCCGCATGGTGGTTGTAACGGACCGCGTCGATCTGGAGAAGCAGCTCGCCAAGACCTTTTTGACCGGCGGGGCGTTTGGTAGCGCTGTCACCAGCAAGAAAGATGGAGAGAAAGCCAAGGTCAGATCAGGCCGTGATCTCGCCAAGCGCATTGGTCAGAGCAATGAGCGGATCATCTTTACGATCATTGACAAGTTCCTGACGGCTTCCAAGTTTAAGGACTGTTTTAACTCGAGCGAGGACATGATCGTTCTGGTTGATGAAGGCCACCGCAGCCATGGCGGCGAAGGTCATGAGCGCATGCGCAAGGCATTGCCCAATGCCGCCTATATCGCCTTCACCGGCACACCACTGCTCAAGGACGACAAGACCGCCAGCAAGTTTGGACCGATCATTCATCCCTACACCATGCAGCGTGCCATCGAGGACGGGATGGTCACGCCGCTGCTCTATGAGGAACGTAAGCCGGAGCTCGATGTCAACGAGAAGGCCATCGACAACTGGTTCGAAAAAATCACCGCGGGATTGTCGGATAAGCAGAAGAGCGATCTGAAGCAGAAATGGGGGAAGAAGGTTCCGGTCTTTGGCAGCGCCAACCGGATCGAGCTGATTGCCTGGGACATTGCGGTTCACTTCGACGAGAACATCAAGAAACTCGGCCAGGGCCTCAAAGGCCAGATCGCGACAGACAGCAAGCGCGCAGCCATCCGTATGAAGAAGGCCCTTGATGAGACGGGCCTGGTCACGAGTGCGGTCGTGATCTCGCCGCCGGATACCCGCGAGGGCCATAGCGACGTTGACGAGTCAGACCTTCCGGAAATCCAGCAATGGTGGAAGGACAACGTCAAAGGCGATCCGGAGGACTATGAGCGGGAGGTCATTGAGGACTTCAGCACGCCGGGACGGCCGGATCTGCTGATTATTGTCGATAAACTGCTGACCGGGTTCGATGAGCCCCGCAATGCGGTCCTCTATATCGACAAGCCGCTCAAGCAGCACAATTTGATCCAGGCGATTGCGCGAGTCAACCGGCTCCATGATGCGAAGAAGTTCGGCTTGCTGATCGATTACCGCGGTATCCTCAAGGAACTTGATACCGCGATCGAGGCGTATCAGGACCTGGCGAGCAGGACCCAGGGCGGCTACGACATTGATGATATCGACGGGCTTTACCGCGAGGTCAGCAATGAGTACAAGAAGCTGCCCATGCTTCATGAGCGGCTGCTCGGGCTCTTCAGTGCAGTCAAGAACAAGAGCGATCCCGAGCAGTACCGCCAGCTGCTGGTGCCGCGCTGGACGGAGGACGAGAACGGCCAGAGCTACGATGAGCGGCAGAGTTTCCGGGAGGATTTCTACCAGGCGCTGACCGATTACGGCATGTGCCTCACTGTGGCGCTGTCCTCGCGCAGTTTCTTTGAGGATAACGCCTTCTCCGAAGCCGACATTGCACGGTACAAGAAAGACCTGCGGTTCTTTAGCAACCTGCGCAAGATGGCAAAGCAGGACGCACAGGAGACCGTCGACTACAGCGCGTACGAAGAGCAGATCAGGAAGCTGGTCGACAAGCACGTCGTCGGCAGTGGCATCGAGGAGCCCGAGGGCGTCATTGCCGTCCATGGTCTCGGCAAGGGCGAGGACCCGTCCAATTGGACTGAAGAGAAGACACGGAACGAGACCGACATCATCCGCAGCCGGGTCAAGAAGACCATCGAGCAGGATCTTGCCGACGATCCCTTTGCCCAGGTTGTGTTCTCCGAATTGCTGAAGAAAGCAATTGCGGAGGCCGAGGCCCAGTTTGACCACCCGCACAAGCAATACATCCTCTTCAAGGGGTTCGAAGAGAAGGTGGAGGCCCGGGACGTTGATGGCGTTCCTGCGGCACTGAACGGGAACAAGCACGCAAAGGCTTACTTCGGGACGTTCCGCCTGATCCTGGGTGATGAAGAGCTTGGCAAGGACAGCGAGGAGGAACGGACCGCCGATGCGCTGTTCATTGATGAGACCGTGAAGAAGGCCGTCGCCGAGCACTCGCTCAGCCCACAGGACATCGAGTCTGCGATCCGTAAGGCACTGCTGCCTCACCTGTTCGAGAGGGTCGGGCTGGACAGCGCGAAGAAAGTGATCGAACAGGTACTAAAAATCACGCGCGCCGGACTATCGCGCGGGGAGCTGCTCTGATGAGCAAGAGCAGCTTTGTGTATGGCGATGAGCATTTTGAGTACGAGGTTTGCTTTACGCCTGACCGGGGCCAGAAGATTGCGATTCATGTCCGTCCGGATGCTTCGGTGCAGGTCGACGCGCCAGATGGTGAGCCTGCGCAGAAGATACATAGCACGGTACTCAAACGGGCGCGCTGGATCAGGAACCACGTCCTGCAGGCCCGCGCGCAGCGCGCGCACGTGTTGCCCCGCGGCTATGTGAGTGGGGAAAGCCATTTTTATCTCGGGCGTCGCTACCAGCTCAAAGTCAGTGACGCCAATGGCGCTGGACCGCACGTCAAACTTTGGCGCGGACGCATCCAGGTTGAATCCGAAAAGCGTGCGCCCGAGGAAATTCGGAAGCATTTGTACCGTTGGTACAGGCAACGCGCCTCTGGGGTCTTTGGCCGGCGATTGCATGCCATCGCCAGCAATGTGCCATGGCTCAAAGAAGTGCCGCCGCTGCGGCTGCTGAAGATGCGCAGGCAATGGGGCAGCTGCTCTCCTCAGGGTGTTGTGTTCCTCAACCCACATCTCGTGAAAGCGCCGCGTGATTGCGTGGACTACGTCATCACGCATGAGCTTTGTCATCTCAAGGAGCATAACCATTCGCGGCGTTACTACCGCCTGCTGCGGGAGATTATGCCCGGCTGGGAACCGGTCAAGGCCAGGCTCGATGGCATGGCGGAACTACTGCTGAATGAGTAGTCCGCATGAGGGAGCAGGTAGATCAGATACTCGCAAAGACGCCCGGCATGAGGGCGCGACAGATCGCGAAGGAACTGGATGTTCCCAGGAAAGAGATCAATAGCATTCTGCATGGCAATCCGGAGCGCTACGCGCAGAACGATGACTATGAGTGGCGGCTTATACCGTTAGAAGTAGTTGACCTCCTACTCCCGTCTGGCTGGGTGACGGCCGATGCGTTCGAGACGAGCCTAAGGCAGGCCGGGCCGCTGCTCGATGGGACGATAGACAGTGTGAATATTGTCTTTCGGGCGTCCAGTAAGCCCATGATTGAGTCCACGGCCCGCATCCTCGCGCTTGCAAACCAGCTTAGTCACCAGGGCAAGCTCGTGACGCTGGATTTCGAGGCGGCGGAGAAGACGCGAACCTACCTCGATCGCGCTGGCTTTTTTGACCACCTGGATGAGGCCGTTCAGGTATTTCCAGAGCGGCCCGTGCACTCCGCGGCAGGGAAACACAAGGGAAGAAGCGACACGCTCGTTGAGTTCGGGGGCGTAGATCCGGAAGCGGTAAGCCAGGAGCTTATCAACGATCTCGCCCGGACATTCGTGCTTCAATCGTCCAATGAGTACAGCGAAGCGGCGGTCACCGTATTCGGCGAGCTCATCAATAACGTGGTTGAGCATAGCCAGACTGATCTGCCTGGATTCGCCGGTCTTCAGAAGTACGGCGGCAGGCGCAAGCATATTCAGACGGTTGTATCCGACAGCGGCGTCGGAATTGCCCAGTCTCTGCGTCCTGCGCTTCTGCCGCACTATCCCAGACTGCACAATCAGTTTGGCGGGGAGTCGCTTGAGTCAGATATCGGCCTGGTCTCAGAGGCGATGAGCAAGGGCGAAATCAGCCGTTTCGGTAGCGCGCGCGGACTCGGCTTTAAAAGCAGCAGTGCCCAGGCCATGAAGTTCAATGCCTGCTTTACCGTTAGGCAGGAGACATTTTGCCTCAAGTTCATCTACGAAGATGGCGCATTGATCCGCATCGAAAGGCAGACGGGGCTCTCAAAGTTGTTGGGAACTCACATCTGCTTTGACTTCTATATTGATTGAGGGATCACCATCTCCTATATTTAAGGAGATGAAGGAGAAACAGGCCAATATCGCGCTTTCCAGAATCACTGGCAAGGGAAAGGAATTTCTTTCAGGCAACGCGTACGGCAAGGAAGTTTTCCAGGAGCTTCTGCGTGAGGTTGATGCACGTCCAAGTGCGAGAGTCTTTGAAATCTCCTTAAAGGGGATCAAGGCAACCGACGCTTCGTTTCCGCGAGAAAGCGTGATCTCTCTTATCAAGATGTTTTGCGGTGAGAAAGCTTTCTTTCTGAGCGGCTTTGCCACACCCGATCTGATGGACAATTGGGACTACGCCGCGAAGGCAAAGAACCAGGCTGTCATCGTCATCCACGATGATCCCAGAGAGTACGACGTTATCGGCCCTCCCGTTAACGCGGGAACAAAAGAGCTCCTCGACTATGTTATGCGCGAGGGCGTGGTAACCACTTCCAAGGTCGCGAAGAAGTTTAATGTGTCACCGCAGAACGCGAGCGCAAAGATGAAGAAGCTTCATTCTTTGGGGCTCGTCCTAGGCACCAAGGAGACAGCCGAATCCGGCGGGCTGGAGTTCGTCTACCACGCAATCAGGCCATTCTGATTAAACCGCTTGAATTAAGCAGACCTATTTGATAATTTATCGATCATGAAGGCGGGCAACGCCTTTTTTGATAAGGTCTGATCAATTGGCTTAAATTTAACAGAATAGGAGGCCGTATGGCTACCAACCCTCCAACCGGAGACGGGCACCGCAACGGTGCAGTGCGGGACAGATCCCAGACGAAAACCTCGTCTGGTCATTACGTGAAACGTGACGCTGACACCGGCCGATTCATGGACGTGAAGACGTCCTCGAAGAAACCGTTCAAGGGCGTCAGAAAGGAAAGATAGGAGATCGAAATGAGCGAAGTATTCGACAAGCAACGCAAGAAGCATGATGACGAGGACGGTAAAGGTAAGGACAAGACCGTTACCGTCATCGTCAATGGTCGCGAGAAGGAAGTGCCGAAGCATGATGATCTGACGTTCGATCAGCTGATCAAACTGGCCTTCGAGAATCCTCCGCAGGGTGAGTTCATCTGCTTCACGATCACCTACCGCAGGGGCAACAACCCCAGGAAAGAAGGAACGGTGCCTGAAGGCGGTTCCGTGAAGCCGAAGGAGGGCATGATATTCAATGTCACGGCAACTGATAAGTCGTAGTCCGGATCTCAAGCGCCTGGAGGACGATGGCTACGAGATTGAGATCATCCAGGGCCACATCATCCTGCACAACGTGCCGTATGTAGACGCGCAGCGAAAGGTCAGGCGCGGGAACCTGGTTTCCGTGCTGGACCTGTCCGGCGACAGGACGGTCAAGCCCGGCACGCACGTCGTCATGTTCGCCGGGGAGCACCCGTGTGACAGCAATGGAACTCCGCTGCGCCAGCTCGAACACAGTAAGAAGCCGCAGGTGATTGCTCCGGGTGTCGTCGTCGACCGGACCTTCTCCTGCAAGCCGAACGGCGGGTACACGGACTACCACCACAAGATGACCACGTACGCCGCCATGATCTCCGGGCATGCTGAGAAGATCGACCCGAGCGCAACGGCGCGGACCTTCCAGGTCCTCGAGAGCGATGATAACGACTCGCCGTTCAACTACATCGACAACGCGTCCAGCCGGGCCGGGATCACCGCGCACACCAAACGCCTGGAGCTGAGCTCCGTTGCCATCGTCGGCCTCGGCGGTACCGGATCGTACCTCCTCGACTTCGTGTCCAAGACGCCTGTGAAGGCCATCCACCTGTTTGACGGCGACTGGTTCGGCCAGCACAACGCTTTCCGGGCGCCGGGTGCTGCCACGGTCGAGGAGCTGCGTGAGCGCCTGCCTAAGGTCGATTACTTCCAGCGGCGCTACGCGGGGATGCACCGCGGTATCGTGCCTCATGCCGTGAATGTCGACGAGGGCAATGTCGGTGAGCTCCGGGGCTTCGACTTCGTGTTCCTGACGATGGATGCGAACCCTTCGAAGGAGGCGATCATCCGCAAGCTGGAGGAATTCAGTGTGCCATTTATAGACACCGGCATGGGCATCGAAGACTCCCCAGACGGGCTGCGCGGAATACTCCGGGTGACCACCAGCACGCCGGAACAGCGCGGTCATGTGTGGGACAAACGGCGGATACCGATGAACGGTGGCCAGGCAGGCGATGAGTATTCGATGAATATCCAGGTCGCTGATCTGAACGCCCTGAACGCTGCCCTGGCGGTTGGCCGCTGGAAGCGGTATCTCGGGTTCTATGCCGACCTTGAAGGCGAGCACTTCTCTACCTACACCCTCGACGGGAATCACGTAACGAATGAAGACCAGGCATGCCCAGAACACAAAGATTGAGGTGTAGATTTGTCGGTGCGGTTCCAGCTCGTGTCGAGGACGGCGTCCTTTACGTGTCCCGTGAGTACGGTACTGCCGTTCACAAGTGTTGTTGCGGCTGTGGGCAGGAGGTCGTGACCCCGATCGGGCCGACGGACTGGAGGATCACCACCGGGCGCAACGGTGTCTCGCTCTATCCCTCGATCGGCAACTGGAGCTTCCCCTGCAGGTCCCACTACTGGATACGTCACGGTCAGATCCTGTGGGCTGAGCAGATGACCCAGGCGCAGATCGATGCAGGTCGGCGGTACAACCGGGCCGCCAAGCAGCGGCACTACGGCGAGCTTCCGCCAACGCCCAAACCCGGCTTCTGGGCCCGGTTGTGGCAGATCCTTACCGGTAGGTAGGCGAGCTAACTTTGCTGGTGCTGGTTCGCCACGCTACAGCGCGGGTGCGCCAGTAATCGCTAAGGTTGGTTTGAATTTGTCGAAAACCCTGAATCCGACTGGCGATGTGTAAGGCCATAGTTGTCGCCGGGGGACATGCTCACGGTGCTTGACTAGGAGGTGGAAGAACCGATCCGGGATTTCCACCCAATCAAGCGTGATCCTGCTGAGAACAATCCTGGCTACGAACGCATCTTCGCGCACCTCCCGGCGACGGGCGAAATTTTCGACCAGTTCTTCAGCAGCCGAACACAAAGACAACGACATCGCAGTCAATCTCTGCAGTGCTGGCGGGTGTCTTTCCGGCATCTCACCCCAGGCCCCTGTGTTTTCGTCTTGAACAAACCACAAGGAGACGAAGACATGAGACTACTGACCTCATCGCTG
This sequence comes from Gammaproteobacteria bacterium, assembly GCA_002699185.1. GTDB lineage: Bacteria > Pseudomonadota > Gammaproteobacteria > Thiohalobacterales > Thiohalobacteraceae > Thiohalobacter. Next base: position 15,383 of record PABG01000019.1, read on the forward strand.
CAGCAGAAGCTCCTTCATAACGGACGATTGTCCGCAGAGTGCTCCCGGCGGGGACAGGCGGATCCGGACTTTCTACCGGTCGTAAAGCTCTTTACACCAGACGCGGACTGCACCTGGCTCCTCACTGTGCTCGATCCTAACGATCAGGACATCGCCTTTGGGCTGTGCGATCTCGGTCTCGGGTTTCCCGAGCTGGGGTGTGTGCGGATCTCTGAGCTAGCAAAGGTGCGCGGGAAACTAGGCCTACCGGTCGAGCGGGACATGCACTTTTGTCCTGATAAGACGATCAGCGCCTATGCCGATGAGGCGCGCACCGCCGGGTGTATCAACGTCTGACCTGCGCGCCTTTGCTGGATCAGGCCCGGCCCGCCCAAAGACCTAAGGGCGGGCCGTTACATTGCGCCCCAATGGGATGCGAGTTATTGAATACCTTTCGGCATCCGCCAGGTCGATGAGCGAAAAGACCCTGCAGGATTCGTGGTGCGCGTGTGGCTGCGACGTGAGACGACTCTCGGCCCCGAGAAGGCGGGCGCCACCGACGCCAGGGAGCGGTCTCAGCCGGCGCGTCTTTAACCCTTCCGGGCATTCTATGGCGCCCTCCTCACTCAGCCGAATCGCATGCTTACCGTGGCCGGCGAAGCCTCCAAAACGACATCGCCGTGTGCCGCGGCAATGGTGACATGGAAGTCCGGCTCGTCGGCCTCGCGCACCACCAGTGGCACGCCGACGTTACCTAGCAGCCGGCGCAGCGCCGCTGCATGGGGCGATTCCACGGTGATGGCTTCCAGGGTGCCGGCGGCGCGCAGGCCATCGGCGGGATGGACGCAGTCGCCCCAGTCGATGAAGAACGGCATGGGCGCCCCGAATTCGTGGCCGCGTGGAAGCAGCAGTTCTCAGGCGAGTTCGGTGCCATCCGGCGTGGTGCGTCGGGTGGCCACCGGACCGCGGGTGTCGACGCAGGCGGCTGCGAGGTGTCGGGCGATGCCGGGTAAGTCAGGGCTGCGCAGGGCCCAGGTGATCAGCGCCCGGTGGGCGAGATCGGCCAGCGCTGCTGCAAAGCCGCCGGCCTCGGGTTGGCCCGGGTCCGGCGCCGTCTCGGAATGAGCACTGCGAGGCGGCAGCGCCTAAGATTGATCACCGCCCACCGCGGAAGGTTGTTGTAGTGCGACTGACGGCGAACACGGCCGCCTGCCGCAAACCGATGGCCGAATTGACTAGACTTCCCTCAGTGCTGCCAGCCGGACAACTCCGTTGGACCGCTTCGACCGCATCTACCAGCTCCACCGCACCCTCGCCGGGCGCCACACACCAATCTCCCTGGTCGACCTGACCCACGAGATCGAGTGCTCCGAGCCCACGGTGAAGCGCACCATCGCTGCCATGCGGGACTATCTGAGCGCGCCCATCGTCTATGACCGCGAGCGCAACGGCTACGTCTATTCCGGCGATGGAATCGACCCGAACTGGGAGCTGCCAGGTCTGTGGTTCTCGGCCGGCGAGCTGCAGGCCCTGCTTGCGCTCGAGCGGATGCTGAGCACGCTCTCGCCCGGGCTTCTCGCTGAGGAGCTCTCCCCATTTCGCAGCCGGATCGAATCACTCCTGCAGCGTCAGGAGGTGGGCACCGGAGAGCTGTATGAGCGACTGCGGATCCTTGCGATGGGTTCGCGGGATGTCCGGCCGACATTGTTCCGGTCCATTGCTCAAGCACTCGCCTCAAGGCAGCGACTGGACATCGCCTATCGAAGCCGCAGTCGCGATGAAGTCTCTCGCCGCACGGTCTCACCGCAGCGCCTGGTGCATTACCGCGACACCTGGTACCTCGACGGGTGGTGCCATATGCGGGATGGCCTGCGCATCTTCGCCGTGGACCGCATCGACTCCGCGGAGCTGCTCGCCGAGCCGGCCGACAACCTGGAAGCGGACGAGCTGGACCGGCGCCTGGCCCGTTCCTATGGGATCTTCTCCGGTGTGCCGCGAGCCTCGGCCATTCTGCGCTTCAGTGCCCACATGGCGCGCTGGGTCGCCGATGAACAGTGGCATCCGCAGCAGCAGGGGCAATGGCTAACCGATGGGCGCTACGAGCTGACCATCCCCTATGCCGATCCGACCGAGCTGATCCGGGACATCCTGCGATTCGGCCAGGAGGTGGAGGTGGTGAGGCCCGAGACCTTGCGCGCTCTGGTCACCAAGGAGCTGACGGCCGCGTTGGATCAGTACAGGGGTGATGGCCCGGGCTGAACCGGTCAGTTGCCTGGCAACACATCAGCTATCGGCCGGCGTCGTCCAGCCAGTTCTCTACTCGAAGGCCGCCAACCCGACCGAACTCCCGCTGGTTCCTCGTCACCAGTGTGAGGTCCAGCGCCAGCGCATGAGCGGCGATCAGCAGATCGTTCGGACCGATGAGCGCGCCGCGACGCGTTAGGTCATGGCGGATTCGGGCATAGTGATCTTCCGCCGGGATCTCGAATGGCAGTACCTCGATGGCCGAGAGGATCAGGTCGATCCGTTCGCGCAGCGGCCGGGAGCCGGACTTGCGGCCGCCGTAGCGGAGCTCGGCGGCCACCACGATGCTGGTGCAGACGGTGTCCTCGCCGGCAGCGGTGATCGCGGCGGCGATACGGCCCTGGGGCGCTCTGGTGAGGTCTGACAGGATGTGGGTGTCGAGAAGATAGCGTAGCGGCACGGTCAATCCGCCGGCTCGTCGAGCGCGGGCAGATCCTCATCCACGTCCGGGAAGGGAACTTCCAGCGGCTCGAGACCAGCCAGCAGCGTGAGCAGCTTGCCCTTACGAACGGGCTCGACGATCAGTCGGTCTCCCTCCCGACGCAGGATGGCCTCCTCGCCTTCCAGCTCGAACTCGCGCGGAATGCGCAGCGCCTGGTTGCGGCCGTTTCGAAACAGGCGGACTCGGCGTTCTTCGGAATTGGCGATGATCATCGTCCCATGTTGGCATATGTCAAAGCATATGCCTGGCGCCCTCCATCGGCAACGGCGTCCCGCCATTGAACCTGAGACGGCGCACACAGGCTGAACGACATCGCCGTTGAGATCGTTGCGTCAGCGGATCACCGTTTGATCCACTCACCCCATACGATACGCATGAACCCGTTCTGCGCGCCTTGCCGCGCAGAGCAGATGGAACGGCACAAGGCCCGGGAGTCGATCATGAAATTACTCCACACCGCCGACTGGCAGCTCGGACTGCGCTTGAACTTCGTCCCGGGCGAACAGGCGGCACGCCTGCGCGCCCAGCGCTTCGATACCGTGCGGCACCTGGCGGAGCTTGCCCGAGAACACGCCGTGGACGCCGTGGTGGTGGCGGGCGACGTATTCGACGACAACGGCGTCGGCGCCGACTCCATCCAGCAGGCACGGGACGCGCTGCGCACGTTCGGAGACATCCCCGTCGTGCTGTTGCCGGGGAATCACGACCCGGCCACGCCAGACTCGGCCCTGGCCCGGCTCGGCGAGCTGCCTGGCGCCGTGCATGTGGCCACGGCACGCGAGGCGATCAGCCTGGCCGGCGGAGAGGTCTATCCATGCCCGCTGACCTCACGTCACACGTACGAGGATGCGGCTGACTGGCTGCCGGAGCGGTCCGATCGCGACAAGGTTCGGGTGGTGGTCGCCCACGGTGGCGCGCTGCAGTTCGGTGAGGAGACCGAGGCGCCTAACCGCCTGGACGTGGATCGCATGCTGGCCCGGGGCTACGACTACGTGGCGCTGGGCGACTGGCATGGCACCTTCGAGGTGAACGCCCGGGCCTGGTACGCCGGCGCGCCGGAGGCCACCCGGTTCAAGGAGAAACGGCCCGGCAACGCGTTGCTGGTGGAGATCGCCGAGCCCGGCAGCACACCCGCCGTAGAGGTCATTCCCGTAGCCCGAACCCAGTGGCTGACGGAGGAGGTCGAACTCGCCGGCGACGATGACATTGATCATCTCGCGGAGCAGCTCGATGCGTTGCCGGAGAAGTCCTGGACGCTGCTGGAGCTGACCCTGCGCGGTGAGCTCTCGCTGGCGGGTCGGGCGCGCCTGGACGAACTGATCGAGGACTACACCGAGCGGCTGGCCCTGCTCCGGGTCCGCGAGGATGCCGTGAGTGCGGCGCCCACGCCCGAGGATCTGGCGGCCCTGCACGGCGAAGGCTATCTCGGCCGGGCCATCGCCGCCCTGCGCGACAGCGAGGATCCCGTCGATGCGGACGCCCTGCGAATGCTCTACCGACTGAGCCAGGAGGTGGCCTGATGTGGATTCAGCGCATCGCCGTCGCCAACTGGCGCGGCCTCGACTTCGAGCTCGACGGGCTCGACCCGGGCCTCAACCTGATCGCCGGCCCCAACGAGTCCGGCAAGAGCCGGCTGGTGGAGGCCCTGCGCTTCGCCCTGTTCGAGAGCACCAGCGGCAAGGCGGCCCACAAGAAGAATCTGGAGAGCTGGGGCGTGGCGCCGGAGAAGCCCCAGGTGGCGGTGGCCTTCGAGCTGGACGGCACCACCTGGCATCTGGAGAAAGTCTTTCTCGGCACCGGCTGCAACACCCGGCTGCGCGGCGGCACAGAGGAACTCTCCGGCGAGGAGGCCGAGCAGCGGCTGTCTGATCTGCTCGGGGTAGCCGGCGGCACGGGCCGCACCGAGGTGAAGGTGCAGGACCAGGGCATCTGGTCGTTGCTGTGGGTCGATCAAGGCGAGTCCCAAGGCGAGCCGGTCCATAACACCGACTCCCAGAACCTGATTCTGGGGTTGCTGACCGAGGAGATCGGCGAGGTGGCCGCCGGCGAGAGCGGCAAGCGCGTGCTGGCGCTGGCCGAGACCGAGCGCAACCGCTACTACACGGCGAGCACCGGCAAAGAGAAGGACACGCTGACCCGGCCGCGCGAGAGCGTGGCGGAACTGGAGCAGCGGCTGGCGGTGGCCGTGGCACGCCGGGACGCCCTCGCCAACGCGGCGGATGAGCTGGAGCGGGCGCGCGCGGCCGTGCAGGACCTGAAAACACGCCACCAGGAAGCCCAGGGACAGCTGGAGGATCTTCGGGAGCGCCATCAGCAGACCGAGGCGCTCCGGCATGATCTCGAGCTGGCCGAGGAGCGGGCCAGAACCGCCGCCAGGACCCAGGATGAAGCCGCGAAAAAGGTAGAAGACCTTACTCGCGAGCACGAGGAACTCGCGTCCCTGTCGGAAGCCGTCACGAGCGGTGGGGAAGCGCTGAAGGAGGCGGAGACAGCCAGAGACAAGGCTCAGGCGGCCTTCGATGCCGCCAGGCAGGACCATGAGGCGCAGCAGCAGAGCATCGAGTCGCTGGAGGGCCGGCTGCGGACCCTGCGCCGCCAGGAGAAGCTGGCCGCCCAGCAGGTCGAACTGGAACGGGCCGCCAAGCGCTTGGAAGAAGCCAGAAAGCTCGGGCAGCGGGAGACCGAGATTCGGGCGGAGCTGAATGCCCTGCCGCGGATTACGGCGGAGGACGTGACGCGCCTGCGCGAGGCTCGGGATGCCCGGAACACGGCCCGGGCAACGCTTCAGGGGGCCGCCGTCTCCGTGGAGGTGACCGCGCTCGGCGAGATCGACGTCGAGGGCGCCAGACTTCCCGCGGGCGAGAGCCAGCAGTTCACCATCGACGAGGATCGGGCGCTGACCCTGCGTAACGTTGCCACGATCCAGGTGCGCCCCGGCGGCGGAGAGATCGTCGCCCTGCGCGACGAGGTGAGACAGGCGGAACGCCGGGTAGCCGGCCTGCTCGAAGAGCTCGGTGTCGAGGATGTGAACGCTGCGGACGACATCGTCCGCCGGCGCGAGCGACTGGAGGAGGAACTCGAGCGTCAGCAGAAGACACTGGCTCAGCAGGTCCCGGAAGGCGTGCCCGCATTGGAGCAGGCGGTCGCAGAGCTGCGTGCTGCCGTGGAAGCCGCAACGGCCCAGACCACGGATGCAGAACCGTTTGATGCCGAGGCGCTGCAGCGTGCGGAGTCGGAGCTCGAAGCGTTGAACCAGCAGGCGAGCGAAACGCGGACACGCCGGGAGGCGGCTCAGGAACGGCTGAGCGAGACCCGGACCGCACTCGCCGCGCGGGATTCGGACCTGAAGAGCAAACAGGATCAGCAGGCGCGGCTCGAGCAACGCCTGGCGGAGCAGCCTTCTCTCGACGCCTTGCGGGAAGAGCTCAAAGAGGCTGAGCGCAGCTACCGGGAGCTGATCGCTGCCCGGGACGCCGTTCGCGAGCGCTTCCAAGCCAGCGGCGGCGAAGGTCTGGCCGCGGATCTCGAGCGGGCCGGGAAAGCGGAAGCGCAACTGGGCGCGCAGCTCTCGAAGCAGCGCGAGGAGGTCATCCGTCTGGAAACAACACTCGCCGCGGGCTCGGACGACGGCCGTCACGAGCAGGTGCTCGATCTGGAGGCGGAGCTGACCCAGGCACGGGAGGCACTGGCGCGAGTGGAGCGTCAGGCGGCAGCAGCCCGGCGCCTCTACGAGGTGCTCGACCGGGAATACCGTGCCGCCCGCGAGCGACTGACGCAGCCCGTGATCGAGCGCATCCGCCCATACCTTCAGGCCCTGTTCCCCGGCAGCGAGGTCTGGCTCGACGAGGAACTCAACCTCCGGGGGCTGCGCAGCGACTCCGGCCAGGAAGCCTTCGAGTTCCTCTCGGGCGGCGCCCGGGAACAGCTCTCACTGCTGGTCCGCATCGGCCTGGCCGAGGTGGTGGGCAGCGGCGAGCCCTGGCCGCTGGTGCTCGACGACGTGCTGGTGAACACCGACGCCGAGCGGATCCGACGCATGCAGCGGGCCCTGTTCAGCGCCGGGCAGAAGATGCAGATCCTGCTGTTCACCTGCCATGGATCGCTGTTCGACTCGCTCGGGCCCGACGCCTACATCGAGCTGCCGGCACCACCCGTGCGTGCGCCAGCGCCGAACCGCAGCGAGGCTCGACCGGACGAGGTCGGCGTCTAGACTCGAAGGAGGAGGTCATTCGCCATGAACACCACCTCTGACCTGAGTTTCGAAGGACTGAAGCAGAAGCAGCGGGACATCCGGGCCGCCTTTCCGGAAGATCTCGGACTGCGGGTCCACCGGGCGATCAGCTGGCTGCATCGCGCCGAGATGGCCGGTGACGACCACGACGCCGCTTTCATCTTCTACTGGATCGCCTTCAACGCGGCCTACGCCAATGAGTTGAAGGACAGCGACCTGGAAGGCGAACGATCCGTCTTCGCCGACTACTTCGCCCGCCTCACCGGTTTGGATCGGAACAACCGCATCTACGATGTCATCTGGGAGCGGTTTCCCCAGGAGATCCGGCTGCTGCTTCAGAACCGTTACGTGTTTCAGCCGTTCTGGCGGTATCAGAACGGCCAGCTCGGCGGCGAACAGTGGGAAACATCGTTCGATCGGAGCCAGCGACGCGTTGCGCGGGCGCTGAAGGAGCAGGATACGAAAACCATCCTCTCTACCCTGTTCGACCGGCTGTACGTGCTGCGCAATCAGCTCGTGCATGGCGGGGCGACCTGGAACAGCCAGGTGAACCGCGATCAGGTCCGCGACGGCGCGCGGATTCTGGCCGTGCTGGTGCCGGTGTTCGTCGACCTGATGATGGACAACCCGGACGCCACCTGGGGCGCGCCCTACTATCCGGTGGTCGAGTGAGTATCAGCGCCTGGCTGTTCGCGGTGGGCGGAGTACTGATCATCAGCACGTTCAAGCGCCCCACGTGGCTCGGGGGGCCGGAGCGGCGTTACATGTCCGAGGATTCGGCAAACGCCATCATAGGGCGGGCGTCGCGGCGGTCCCTCGCCGGCTATCTGATTCTCGGGGGCGGGCTGTTCTGGCTGGTGGGCCTGTAGTCAGGCGCGGCTGGGCTTGGCCAAGTCGTCATGGCGGTCGAAAGCCCACAGCGCTGCCTCCAGACTCTGACCACATAGCCGGTGCCGCGGATTCCTCGTGAGCCAGGCGCGTGACTCAGCCGAAACGCAGGCCCACGGTCGCCGGCGACGCCTCCAGAACGACGTCGCCATGGGCCGTGACGATGGTGGCATGAAACGCTGGCTCGGCGGCTTCCCGCACCACGAGCGGCACGTCCACGTGGCCGAGCAACCGGCGCAATGCCGCCGCGTGTGGCGATTCCACCGTGAGGGCCTCCAGCGCACCGGCGGGAGGGAGGTCATCCGCGGGATGGCCGCCGTCTCCCCAGTCGATGAAGAAGGGCATGAGCGCGCCGAACTCGTGGCCGCGCGGGAACAGCAGCTCCCAGGCGAGTTCGGTACCGTCGGGCCTGGTGCGGCGCTTGGCCACCGGGCCGCGGCTGTCGAGGCCCGCGGCCGCGAGCTGGCGGGCCACGCCGGGCAGATCCGGGCTGCGCAGGGCCCAGGTGATCAGAGCGGGATGGGAGAGATCGGCCAGCGCCGACGCGAAACCGCTCGAAGGCCCCTGGTTCGGATCCGGCGCGATGATCTCGAGGTAACGCCCGTCGGCGAGGCCGAGCAGCGCGTTGCAGGTACCCAGACCCGGATGCGCCCCGCCAGGCACAGGGTCCGCCTCGAACAGCCGCCGGATCTCCGCCATGCCCTCGGCGAGGTCGGCGGCGCCCCACATTAGATGGTCAACGGCCGTGTTCGGCTTCATTTGGGCTCGTTCCGACGAGTTGCAGGCGGAGATCATGGCAGAACCCCGAACACGGATCATCGCGCGGTCAGCTCTGCCGATCGACCGCGAGCCCGGAGCAACAGTCGTACAGTCCGCCGTTGACCCTCCAGGCCTGCGGAGGCAGACTGAAAGCCTAGAAGCATAAAAGCATAAATATGCGTACGACACTGGATCTGCCGGAAGACCTCATGCGCCGGGCAAAAATTGCGGCCGTCGAGCGCGGATGCACCCTGCGAGCGCTGTTCGCCAAAGCGCTGGAGCGCGAACTGACGCACCCGGCGCTGGAGCCACAATCACCGCCGGAACTGCCCCTGCTCGAGGTTCGCGACGACTGTCCGGTGCTGCACCTCAAGCCGGAAGATCTCGAATCCATCGATTCGGACGATGAAGCGGAGAAGGCCCTTGAGGTCCATCGCCGACGTTAACGTCTTCCTGCCGCTGCTGATTCGCGCACACCCGGCCCATCGAGCCGCGCTCGACTGGTTCGAAGCGCAGCCGAATGCGGGCGTGGGCTGGAGCCTGCCCGTCAAGCTGGGCGTCCTTCGTCTGCTGTGCAATCCGAAGGTAATGGGCAGCGATGCCCTGGCGCCCACCGCGGCGCTGGACGTGTGGACTGCGCTCGCGGCGAACCCGCGACTCAGCGAGGTGAATCGGCTACCGGCCGACCACGAGACTCATCTTTGGCGCCTGCTCGCCGCGCGCGAACCTTCGCCCAATGTCTGGACAGATGCCTGGCTGGCTGCGCTGGCGATCTGTCTGTCGTGTGAGATGGTGACCTTCGACCGGGGATTTCGGGCTTTCGACGGGGTGGAACTGCGGCTGCTCGGAGCGAAGCCCGAAGGCTGATTCATGACGCCCGGGGTCGTCAGACACCCAGGCACATGCTCCGGCATGGCATGCCAACGCCCCGCGCTTCCGGGCGCTTCAACCGAGCGGCAAGCCCAGATACAGCCAGACCAGCGCCGCGCAATTGAGCGTCACTGCCAGCCAGAACGATACCTGAAACGACGTCTTCCTGGACTTGTGGCGCAGCCATCGCTGCGCAACCAGCGCGCCCGGCCAGCCGCCGACGAGGGCCAGCGCCTGCAGCCGCCTTTCACGAGCTCTCCAGCGCCCGCGGCGGGCAGCCGCCTTGTCGTGTGCATAAATCAAGAAGGTGAACAGACTCATCCCCGTGTAGAGGAAAGGTACCCAGATGGGAAGCCACCCCATCAAGGCAGCGAAACCTACGCCTGCCAGTGCTGCGGCTGCGATCACAACGGCGAGGACCTGATCGGGCCGGGCGGAGACTCGAGGCGCCGCATTCGCGAATGCGACCTGCGCTGCCTGCAGGCGCCCCTGACGATCTCTTCGGACGAGATAGGTGACGGCAGCGCCGGCGGACGGGCGTCGGCCGCGCTTCGTGAAGGATTTTATGTGCACGAAGACGCGCTGGCCGCCGGCGTCCGGGGTGATGAAGCCGAAGCCGCGGTCGTCCTGCCAGGTGTTTATTCGGCCTTGGTGGCGCATGGGGCGTTGCTCGATGGTGACGGCCATGGGGGCTGCCAGGGATGCGGCCGACCAAGAGTATTAGCGTAGTGCAGATTGTTCGCGATCTGGAGATCGCTCCCACGATGGAGTCGGAACGGTTGCTCCTCTCTCTACGCTTCGGTGTTACTCTCTGATCAACAACCTCACGGGGAGAGGCTCATGAGCGAAGCCGTCGAGCTGCAAAGTGTTCCGGAAACGCTGAATCCGGCCGATCCGAAACGTTTCTCACAGGGCACCATCCTGCCCATCTTCGAGCGCATGCGCGCCGAGGCGCCGGTGCACTACTGCGCCGACAGCCCGTACGGGCCGTTCTGGTCAATCACCCGCTATCACGACATCATGGCGGTCGACAAAAACCACGAGGTGTTCTCTTCGGAGGCGAAGCTCGGCGGCATCATGATCGACGACGGCATCGTCGGCGACGAAGGCTCGGACTTCTTCGTGAAGAGCTTCATCACCATGGACCCGCCCGAGCACGGGCCGCAGCGCAAGGCGGTGAACCGCATCGTGGCGCCGCCGAGCCTCGCCAACTTCGAGTCGCTGATCCGCACCCGCACCCAGACCCTGCTCGATTCCCTGCCGGTCGGCGAGGAGTTCGACTGGGTGGACCGGGTGTCCATCGAGCTCACCACCATGATGCTGGCGACGCTGTTCGACTTTCCGTTCGAGGAGCGGCGCAAGCTCACCCGCTGGTCGGACGTGACCACCGCCGAGGCGGATTCGCCCATCGTCGGCAGCCAGGAGCAGCGCGTCGCCGAACTGTTCGAGTGCCTGGAGTACTTCAAGCGGCTGAAGGCCGAGCGCCGCGACGGCCCGGCCAACCTGGACCTCGTGACCATGCTCGCCCAGGACGCGGCCACCAAGGATCAGCCCGACCACGAGTTCCTCGGCAACCTGATGCTGCTGATCGTCGGCGGCAACGACACCACCCGCAACACCATGAGCGGCAGCGTCAACGCGTTCAATCAGTTCCCGGGCGAGCTCGAGCGGCTGCGCGCGAACCCGGACCTGCTCGACAACATGATCTCCGAGGTAGTGCGCTGGCAGACGCCGCTCGCGCACATGCGCCGCACGGCGGTAGTCGACTGCGATGTCGGCGGCCGCACCATCCGGAAGGGCGACAAGGTGGTGATGTGGTACTACTCGGGCAACCGCGACGAGGCGGTGTTTCCCGACGGCGACACCTTCGACATCACCCGCCCGAACGCCCGCAGCACGATCTCCTTCGGCTTCGGCATCCACCGCTGTCTGGGCATGCGCCTGGCGGAGATGCAGATGCGCGTGCTGTGGCAGGAGATCCTCAAGCGCTGGCAGCGCATCGAGATCACCGGCGAGGTCGAGCGGGTGGAGTCGAACTTCGTGAACGGCTACGCGCGGATGCCGGTGCGCATCGTGGCGTGACGCTCGATCCGCTCGGCGATGGCCGGGTTGGCGCGCTTGTCCTGAATCATGAACAGGTGGCCGCCGTCGAAGAGCTGGAGTTCGGCCCCGGGGATGCGCTCGGCGAGCGCTTCCTGATTGGCCACCGGGGCGATGCCGTCGTGGCGCCCTCCGGCGATCAGCACCGGCATGGCGAGCTGCGGCAGGCGTGACCAGGTGTCGTGACCGGCCCGGGCGGCGAGCTGCAGCGCGGCGCCGGTCTCGTTGCGGTCGTCGCGCACGCCGGCCCGCGCCATCTCCATCAGTCGTTCCCAGCGCTCGGGGTTCCCGGCCCGCCACGCCGGCGTGCGGCGCAGATCGGAGAGTTCGAGGTTTCGCGCCATCCGTTCTTCCGGGGGCAGGTCCGCCAGGTCGTGGAGGGGGTAGGACGCACCGCCCGCCCCACCGGCACTGGTGCAGCACAGCACCAGGGCCTGCACGAGCTCGGGGTGCCTGAGCGCCAGCTCCTGGGCGACCATGCCGCCGAACGACACCCCGATGACGGGCACCGAACCCCAGCCCAGCGCCGCGAGGAGCGCCGCGGCATCGTCGCCGTAGTCGGCCATGGTGTAAGGGCCGGGCGGCACCTCGCTCTGGCCGAGCCCCCGCTGGTCGTAGCTCAGCAGCTCGAAGTGCTCGGCGAGCGGGCCGTCGAACACGTTCGGCCGGTTGCGCAGATCACCGCCGGTGCCGCTGATGAACAGCACCCGCCGGCCCCGGCCGCCGATCTCGTAGTGCAGTTCGATGCCGTTGGCGTTGATCCGTGGCATGGTCGGCTTACCCTCCCCTGTGCGGTGATCCAGCAGTCTCTCACGCCGTCAGCGACACTTCCCCTTCCGCCCAGGCGCGGATGAGGTGGTGGGCGATGGCGATCTCGCCGGGCACCTTGAGCCCCACGTCCTCGCCGGCCAGCGCCGCGCGCACCGTGTCGCGGTCGACCCAGCGCACGTCGTGCATCTCTTCGGTATCGATGGTGATGTCGGTGCTCTCGGCGACGCCGTGGCAACCAATCATCAGCGACGACGGAAACGGCCAGGGCTGTGACGAGTGGTAGCGAACGCGGCCGACGCGGATGCCCGCCTCTTCCAGGGTCTCGCGGCGCACCGCCTCCTCGATGGACTCGCCCTGTTCGATGAAGCCGGCCAGGGCCGAGAACATGCCGATGCGCACCAGCGGGCCGTTGCTCTGGCCGAGCAGGCAGCGGTCGCCGTCGACGATGAGCATGATCGCCACCGGGTCGGTGCGCGGGAAATGGTCCGCGCCGCAGCCGGGGCAGGAGCGCACCACCCCGCCCTTGCCCTGGACCGTGCGCTCGCCGCACACGCTGCAGAACTGGTGGCGCTGGTGCCAGCCGATCTGCGCGCGGGCCTGGGCGAGGATGCCGGTCTCGGCGCCGGGCAGCGCCATGGCGGCACTGCGCGACTCCTGGAACGACAGGCCGCCGGGGAGGTTCAGCTCGTGGCTCGGGTCGTGGACCTCGGAGATGTCCTGGGCGAAACAGGCCACGCCGTCGTCGTCGAGGCCCAGGAACACCGGCGGGACGTCCACCTCGAGCCGGGCGACGTCGGAGGACTTCAGCCAGCCCAGGCGCGGCCCTTCTCCGCCGGCGTCGACCAGCACGTTGAGCTGATGCAGCGGCAGGTAGCGGGATTCGGGCGCCCGGGCCCGGGCCTCCAGCCACGCCGGGTCGCGCCGCTCGGCGTCGCCGCGGTCGAGGGGGTTGCCGGCGAAGGTGTGCACATGGGACACGGCCAGACTCCTGCAAAAGCCGTTCATTGTACGCATCCGAGCGCGGCGGGCCCGCGCGTCGCCAAGGAAAACGCCGATCCGCCACGCGGAGGTGCTCGCCGGCCACATTGAACGGCCGGTAGATCGGAACCATAATGGCACCATATCGGAACCGGAACGGATCCATGCCTACCCTGTCCATCAAGAACGTCCCCGCCGAAGTCGTGGAAGGCCTGCGCCGACGTGCCGAACGCCATCATCGATCCATGCAGGGCGAGCTGATGGCGCTGATCTGCCAGGCTGTGGGCGCGGAGTCGGCACCCGACCAGCCGCTGCGATCACGCCAGCCTGGCGCTGTGGGCATCGAGGACATCGCGGCGGAGCACCGGGTCCGCCGGCCGGAACCGATCGACCGCGGCCCCCGCGCGGTGGACCTCGTTCGCGGCGATCGCGATGCCCGGTGAGGCATCGCGCGAGGAGCAGCGCGGGCTGATCATCGCGGAACCCGCCGGGCGCTACGCCACCCGGCCGCCGCTCGTCGCCGATTGCAGCGTGCTCGCCAGCGTGCTGTTCGATGAACCGGATCGGGACACGGCCGCCGCCGCGCTGCGCGGCCACGAGCTGTATGCACCAGACCTCGTCGATCACGAACTCGTGAGCGTGGCGGTGAAGAAGTCGCGCCTGGGGCTGGAGGAGGTAGCAGCGCAAGGGTTGGCGGACCTGAAGCGCCTGCAGCTCACCCGCTGCGCCGTGGACGTGGAGGCCCAGCGGCAGCTCGCGCTGCGGCAGGACCTCACGGCTTACGACGCCGCATATCTCTGGCTCGCCGCGGAGCTGGGCGCGCCGCTCGCCACGTTCGACGCGACGCTCGGCGCGGCCGCCGAGCGCTACCTCAAAGGCGACTGACCAGCCACCAGACCCTGTCGGTGCCGGGAGCGGGAGGCGCCCGTCAGCCCGCTAATCCAGATCCAGCGGCCGGTAGTAATCCTTGCCCTGGGCCTCGTACTCGCTGCGCCGCTTGCGGAACGTCTCGCCGGCCGATCCTTCCTCCGAGAGGGTGAGGTTCTGCCGGAAGAAGTTGATGCTGTCGGGATTGAGCTGCTGCGCCAGGTTCCAGTAGCGCTCGGCCTTGTCGGGCTTGCCGTGGCTGCGGAACAGGTTCGCCAGCCGGAAGGCCGCGTCCGCTTTCTGTTCGTCCACGCTGAACTGGCGGATGCTCGCGGTCACGGCTTCGGGGGACTGCACGTACTGGCTGTCCGCACCCTTCTCCGCCCAGTCCTTCACGATCGGCGCGTAGACGTCGGTGCCGAACTGGACTTTCTGCTCGCCTTCGCCGAGCTCGTAGCTCTTCGCGTAGGCGCCTTCGTCGATGCGGACGATCCGGCCGGTCTCGTCGATCCAGGCCGCCGAGGGCACGTTCACGAAGTGGAACGCGCTGCTGACGAGGTGATCCTCGTCGACGATCTGAATGTAGCTGGGGTTCGCTGCATCGAATATCGGGCCCGCGACCGCCTCGCCGCCGGTGTCCTCCGCGACGGAGATGATGATGAAGTTCGGGTCGTCGATTTCTTCGTTGATACGTTGCCACACGGGCACGTCAAACTGGCATCCTCACCATGAGGACCAGGTGACTATCAACGCTTTCTTGCCGGCGAAGTCCGCCAGCCGGATGACGTTGCCCTGCCGGTCCGGGATCTCGAGATCCGGCGCCATGGCGTCGACCATCATGCTCTCGCGCTTGGCCGGGATCTCGGCGAAGCTCCAGACCCGGGCTTCCTC
>PABG01000020.1 GCA_002699185.1 Gammaproteobacteria bacterium
GTTCTGGAACCACTTGGGGCCGAAGGGCATCTTCATCGGCATGGCCGGGTTGCCCAGCGGGCTGACCTCGGAGGGGATCTCCTTTTTCAGCAGCAGCAGCCCGTAGAAGGTGAAGAAGATGCTGGTCTCCCAGCCCAGGGCTGCAGCCGTGGAGGCCAGAATGAAGGGCGGGTAGGCCCAGTCCAGGGTGCCCTTGGTGGCGATCAGCGCCATGCTCGGGGTCTTGCCTTCCTCAATGGCCTGGAGCTTCTGCGGCAGCAGTTCGTCGAGCTTCTCGTTCAGCCACTGGTCCATCTGTGCATTCGATTCAGTCATGTGAGGTCTCCTCGTTCGGTCATGTACAGGGTCCCATTCATTGCCGTCATGTTTGTCTTGTGCGCGGGACGGCACCGGCCGGCTTCAATAGCCGAATTCACCCACCCAATCACCGGAACGGTGATCGATGCTCACCCATCTGGGGATAAAGGCATCGGCTCGCTTCGCCGGCATGGTCCTGACCGGCGGCTCGCCTTCAACGGTATCGATATTGCAGACTTCGGCGACAATGGGGCGGAACAGCAGGCTCAGGCCGGGATAAAGCTCGACCGGTTCCATTACCGATTCCGGTGCGGTATCCGCCTGGTGAAAGCGCAGACGCTTGCGCAGCAGACAGCTGAAAAACAACTCCATCTCCACCACCATCGCGGTGCCGAGCGCCTCGGCCGCCCTGCGGGCACGGGGTGTGAGGGTCGTGGTGATTGGTCTGCCCCGGAGGAAAACGGTAAAACTGCCTTCCGGCAAGGTCCGGGCCATGTCCCGGGCGGGTTGGGTCTGGATTGGTGTGCCGGTCATGAAACGCCTCCTTTGCCGGTGCCGGTATGGGCCTGGAAAACAAACCAGTTGGTATGTAAAATAGACCCTCACCTGAGGAAAAGTCAAGTAAATGAGTATGTATTTATAAGCTACTGTTCTTGCAGGGCTTTGAAAACGATGGGACAAAAGAGGGGACGCCACGGGTCGCGCCCCGTATCATGGTCAGACTTATGTCAATGGAAGAACGCCACCGCACCCGCAATCCGGACGCCACCCGCCGGCGCATCCTGGAATCCGCCTATCAGGAGGTCTACCGGCATGGCTATCAGGGCACGCGTCTGGACGACGTGCTCAAGGCCACCGGGCTGACCAAGGGCGCGCTCTATCATCATTTCCCCAACAAACAGGCCCTGGGCTACGCGGTGGTCGAGGACGTGATCCGCGGGATCATCAGCGATATATGGCGCAAGCCGCTGGAGCAGGCCGAGGATCCCCTGGCCAGCATCATCCACACCATCAGGCACATGGATCGCCTGGCCGGGGATCAGATCACCACCCTGGGCTGCCCGCTCAACAACCTGGCTCAGGAGATGTCGCCGCTGGACGAGGGCTTCCGCCGGCGCATCGACGCGGTGTATCAGGACTGGCGCGCCTGGCTGGCGCGGGCGCTGGAACGCGGCCGCGCCCAGGGCCGGATCAGGGCCGACGTGGACTGCGAACAGGTCGCCACCTTCATCGTGGCCGCCTTGACCGGCTGCATCGGCATCGCCAAGAATGCCCAGAGCAAGGAGCCGCTCAATCACTGCGGCGCCGGCCTGATAAGCTATCTGGAGTCGCTGCGCGCCTGAGACCGCCGCTCATACCACGCCAACGAGAATAACAACCGGATGATTACCCGACTGGCCGAATGGACCCTGCGCCTGCGCTGGCTGCTGATCCCACTGCTGTTTGTGCTGGCACTACTGGCCGGTGCAGGTGCGGGAAAACTGCACTTCACCAACGACTACCAGATTTTCTTCAGCAAGGAAAATCCCCAGTTGCTCGCCTTCGAGCGGCTGCAGGACACCTATACCCAGAACGACAACATCCTGTTCGTGCTCGCGCCCGACAACGGCGCGGTATTCAGCCGCGACACCCTGGCCGCGGTCGAGTGGTTGACCGGGCAGGCCTGGCAGATTCCGTATTCCCTGCGGGTCGATTCCATCAGCAACTTCCAGCACACCTATGCGGAGGCGGACGACCTGGTGGTGGAGAACCTGGTCAGCAATGCCGCGGAGCTGGATCCGGCAGAGATCGAACGCATCCGCAGCATAGCTCTGAGCGAGCCGCTGCTGATCAACCGCCTGATCGCCCCCGATGCCGAAGTGACCGGCGTGAACGTGGTGCTGCAGCTGCCGGGCGAGAACCTGACCGAGGAAACCCCCGAGGCGGTGGCGCACGCCCGGGACCTGGTCGAGCGCTTCCAGGCGCGCTATCCCGGCATCGAGGTCTACACCACCGGCATGGTGATGATGAACAACGCCTTCTCCGAGGAGACGCGCAAGGATATGGCGACCCTGGTGCCGGCCATGTTCGCGCTGATCTTCGTGATTCTGCTGCTGCTGCTGCGTTCACTCACGGCCAGCCTGGCCACCTTCGTCGCCATCGGTCTGTCGATCCTCACCGCCATGGGGCTGGCCGGCTGGTTTGGCATTACCCTGTCGCCGCCGTCGGCCTTTGCGCCACAGATCATCATGACCCTGGCCCTGGCGAACTGCGTGCACGTGCTGGTCAATTTCCTGCACAACATGCGACTGGGTCATGCCCGCCGTCAGGCCATGCTGGAGAGTCTGCGCATCAACATCCAGCCGATCTTCCTGACCAGCCTGACCACTGCGATCGGCTTTCTCAGCATGAATTTCTCGGACGCGCCGCCGTTCCGGGATCTGGGCAACATCGTCGCCATGGGCATGGGGGCGGCCTTTGTGGCCTCGATCTTCCTGCTGCCCGGACTGATGCTGGTGCTGCCGCTGCGGGTGCGCCCGCAGCCCGAGACCCGGCGCGTGGCGATGGACCGGCTGGCTGAATTCTGTATCCGCCGCAAGCGCCCGCTGCTGTGGGGCATGAGCGCTCTGATCCTGCTGCTGATCGCCTTCATCCCCAGGAACGAGCTCAATGACGAATTCGTCAAGTACTTCGATCCGTCCATCGAGTTCCGCGCCCACACCGATTTCGCTGTCGAGCATCTCACCGGCATGTACACCATCGAGTATTCGCTGCCGGCGGGCGAGCCGGGCGGCATCGCCGACCCGGGATTCCTGCGCCGGGTCGAGGCCTTCGCCGACTGGTACCGGCAGCAACCGCGGGTGATGCACGTCAATACCTATACCGACATCATGAAGCGGTTGAACATGAACCTGCATGGCGACGACCCGGATTGGTACCGTCTGCCGCGGGAACGTGAACTGGCGGCCCAGTATCTGCTGCTCTACGAGATGTCGCTGCCCTACGGGCTGGACCTGAACAACCAGATCAATGTCGACAAGTCAGCCACGCGGCTGACCGTGACCGTGGAGTCCATGTCATCCAACGACCTGCTGGCGCTCGAGGCGCGGGCCCAGGCCTGGCTGCAGGAGCACGCACCGGAGCAGGTGACGGAGGGGGCCAGTCCCACGGTGATGTTCGCGCATATCGGCAAGCGCAATATCCAGAGCATGCTGGGCGGCACCACGCTGGCCCTGGTGCTGATCTCGATGATTCTGGTCCTGGCGCTGCGTTCGCTGCGCATCGGCCTGATCAGCCTGGTTCCCAACCTGGTCCCGGCGGCCATGGCCTTCGGCCTGTGGGGGCTGCTGGTCGGGCAGGTGGGGCTGGCGCTGTCGGTGGTCACCGGCATGACGCTGGGCATCGTGGTGGACGATACGGTGCACTTTCTGAGCAAGTATCTGCGGGCGCGGCGCGAGCAGCACCTGTCCAGCGAGCGCGCCGTGCGCTATGCCTTCCACACGGTCGGTACAGCGCTGTGGATGACCACGCTGATACTGGCAGCCGGCTTCCTGGTGCTGGCGCAGTCCGCCTTCGAGGTCAACGCCGGGATGGGTATGCTCAGTGCCATGACCATCCTGCTGGCACTGCTGGCCGATTTCCTGCTGCTGCCGCCGCTGCTGATGGCGCTGGATCGACGCCGCAATTACTGAGCGGCCCGGTCCCTGCCTGCTGGTCATCCCTCGCTTCCCACCTGCACACCCACTCCAATCTTGATTCACATCAAGCTTTGCGGCGTCATGACACGCCTGACAGGCAATTCCGCTTCCCTGGCATAAATTCTGCTCTATCCTGTCTGACAGAATATATTCACATTGCAGGAGAACAGTAATGGCACATATTGTCATCATCGGGGCCAGCACCGGCGGCATGCCGGCCGCCTACGAGATCAAGGAAGCCGTGGGCAGCGACCACAGGGTGACCGTCATCAACGCCACACCGGATTTTCATTTCGTGCCCTCCAACCCCTGGGTGGCCGTGGGCTGGCGCAGTCGCGCTGACATCAGCTTCGACATCAGGCCCAGACTGGAGAACAAGGGCATCGACTTCATCCCGGTCGCGGTCAGCGAGATCAAGCCGGACGAAAACAAGCTGGTTCTGGCCGACGGCCAGACCGTCGACTACGACTACCTGGTGATCGCCACCGGACCCAAACTGGCCTTCGACGAGGTCGAGGGGCTGGGGCCGGATGGCTTTACCGAGTCGGTCTGCACCGTCGGCCACGCCGAGAAGGCCTATGGCGGCTGGCAGAAATTCGTGCATGAACCGGGGCCGATCGTGGTCGGCGCAGTGCAGGGTGCTTCCTGTTTCGGGCCGGCCTATGAATTCGCCTTCATCATGGACTCGGACCTGCGCAATCGTAAACTGCGCGACAAGGTCCCCATGACCTTCGTTACTTCCGAGCCCTACATCGGCCATCTCGGCCTCGGCGGAGTGGGGGATTCCAAGGGCATGATGGAATCCGAACTGCGCCAGCGTCATATCAACTGGATCACCAACGCCAAGGTCGACCGGGTGGAAGCCGGGAAGATGTACGTCTCCGAACACAACGCCGACGGCGAGGGGATCAAGCAGCACGAATTGCCGTTCAACTATTCCATGATGCTTCCGGCCTTCAAGGGTGTGGACGCCGTGGCCGCACTCGGCGAGGATCTGGTCAATCCGCGCGGCTTCGTCAAGGTCGACGAATACCAGCGCAATCCCAAATGGCACAACATCTATTCAGTGGGCGTGTGCATCGCCATCCCGCCGGTGGAGCCCACCCCGGTGCCCACCGGAACGCCCAAGACCGGCTACATGATCGAGTCCATGGTCACGGCCGTGGCCCACAACATAAAGAATGAACTGGAGGGCAAGCCGGTGGACCGGGAAGCGACCTGGAACGCCATCTGCCTGGCCGACATGGGCGATACCGGCGTGGCCTTCGTGGCCATGCCGCAGATCCCGCCGCGCAACGTCTCCTGGATGAAGAAGGGCAAATGGGTGCACTACGCCAAGGTCGCCTTCGAAAAATACTTTCTGTCCAAGATGAAGCGTGGCTCGACCGAGCCGGTGTACGAGAAGTACGTGCTGAAGGCGATAGGCATCGCCAAGCTCAAATAGCCGGCAGGAGACGTCCACGGCCGCGTTCGCGGCCGGAATGTCATAACATGTCATGTTCGGAGGATTGTATCCGGACGTGACTTTTGCTGTCATTGAACGACATTGTCATGAACAATTCTGACTTGATACGGGAAACTCCATGTCAAACCGAATCCGTCCCAGCTGTGAGCAGATCATCGATATCATGCCGAACCCCTTCGTGGTCATCGATGGCGATTTCAATATTGTTGCCGCCAATCGCAGCTACCGCGAACGCTATGGTGTGGAGGCCGACCAGATCGTCGGCCGCAAGTGCCACAAGATCTCACATCATTCCGATGAGCCCTGCAGCCACCACGGCGAGCACTGTCCGCTGGAGGAGGTCTTCAGCCGGCGCCAGGCAACCCAGGTCATGCACATCCACTATGACGGCAACGGCCGCGAGGAATACGTCCAGCTGCATGCCAGTCCCCTGCTGGATGACGACGGCAGGGTGCGTTATATCGGCGAAACCATTTTCCCCGTTGCCGCACCGGATGCGACCACCGACACCCTGCTGGTCGGCCGCTCGCGGCCGCTGCTGCGCATGACCAGTCTGCTGCAGCGGGTCGCCCCCACCCAGACCACGGCGCTGCTGCTGGGCGAAAGCGGGGTGGGCAAGGAAGAGGTGGCCAAGTACATCCACCACTATTCCCGCCGTGCCAACGGGGCCTTCATCGTGGTGGATTGCGGGGCGCTGGGTGAGAGCCTGATCGAGAGCGAGCTGTTCGGATACGAGAAGGGCGCCTTCACCGGGGCGGCGCAGCGCAAGAAGGGACTGTTCGAGGCCGCCAACGGCGGCACCCTGTTCATCGACGAGGTGGGCGAACTGCCGCTGCCCCTGCAGACCAAGCTTCTGCGAGTACTGGAAAGCGGCCAGATCCGGCGCATCGGGGGCACCGACTACATCGATGTGGACGTGCGCATCATCACCGCCACCAACCGCGATCTGCAGCGCATGGTCGCCGCCGGCGAGTTCCGCCAGGATCTGTATTATCGTCTGTCCGCCTTCCCGGTCTATGTCCCGACCCTGCGTGAACGCAAGGACGACATCCCGCAGCTGGCCGAGCACTTCCTCGCCGGCATGGAAGGGGCGGACCGCCACCTGCCGTTGTCCGCTGAGGTGATCGAGGCGCTGCTGGATCATGATTATCCGGGCAATGTGCGCGAACTGCGCAATATCATCGAGCGGGCCGCCATCCTGGCCGCCGACGACATGATCCGGCCCGAGCACATCGTGTTCGAGGATACCCAGACGCCCATCGACACCCAGGTACCCTCGCACCGCACCGACAAGCTGCTCTCACGGCGCAGCGGCCGGCTGAGCGTGCAGGACGTGATGTCGGCCCTCGACCGGGCCAACGGCCACCGGGCCCGGGCCGCCGGCCTGCTGGGTGTGAGTGAGCGCACCCTGTACCGCTACATCAGGAAGCTCAAGCTCGATATCAGCCATACGGCACCCTGAACGACAGTTGCCGACGCTGACAGCCTGCCAGCATCTGCCGTCATCTGGCAGTCGCAGTCAGATACTGGCAGAAACCGGCGCAAAAAAAGAGCGGCCGCATGGCCGCTCCGTGGTGGACGCCCGCAACGCCGGGGTTACTTGGCCTTGCCGCCGACGGTGGTCAGGCCGAGGATCTCCCAGTTCTGCATCCCGCCCCGGTACCACTTGATCTTGTGCGCCGGGTAACCGAACTTGAGCAGGGACTGGATGTTGTTCGGGGACTGTCCGCACCACATGCCGTTGCAGAACATCACCAGCGTCTTCACGTTGCTGAAGTCCCACAGGCCTTCCTGCTTACGCGCGCCGAACTGATTTTCCATGATGTCCTCGATGGTGAAAGGATCCGAGCGACTGGCGTTGAGCTGGGTCCAGGGGATATTGATCGAGCCGGGGATGGTGCCGCGCTCGATCCAGTCCGGCGTGCGCGAGTCGATCACCAGGATGCTGTCATCGCCGTTCTCCTTGCGCTGCAGGTAGTCCAGCATCTCGGTCTCGGCAATGGTCTCCACGCCCGGCGCCAGCTGCATCGGCTGGATGCAGAAGGGCGGACACTTGCGCGAGGTCTTGGAAAAGGCCGGAGCGACGGTGTTTTTCTCGTTCTGGTTACGCATGATGGTGACCTTCTTGCCGTCGTGGGTCACGGTCACGCTGGGAAGATCAGGCGTGATCTTGACGGCAAGCTCGTCATCGGCGGCCAGTGCGGGTGCGCTCAGGCACAGGCCCAGCAGGATGCTCGATACAGTAGTACGGATGCGATTCATCGCGTCTCTCCTCTCTGGTGTGTTATGCGTTGGTGGTTGAATTGCGCACCAGCCGGTGCGCGGATGGATGCGGCTGACGGCATCAGCAGTCGGGATCTTCGGGAATGACGGGTTCCTCGGTCCCGCCGTTGCCGTCATCGCCATCGGCGTCCTCCGCCGCCAGGGCGGGCTGGGCCGTGATCAGCGCCAGCAGGATAATGCTCCAGTAAGGCATCTCAGACTCTCCTCCATGGTGGCATTCATTCCGAGGCGGGACGGTCAGGGTTCGGCCGTATACTCCCGCATCAGTGCCACTCGGTTCAAATAAGCCTCGCGGGCTATCTGAACGTCCTGCAGGAAGAGTGCCAACTCATCCAGGCGCAGCGCCTGGGGGCCGTCGACCAGCGCTTTTTCCGGCGCGGGATGGAAATCCACCAGCACCATGTTGGCCCCGGCGATCACGCCCTGGGCGGTAACGTGCATGACATCGAGCAGCCGGTCGGGGGCACGGTCGCGGCTGCCGACTGAATGGGAAGGATCGATGCACACGGGCAGGCGGCTGAGACGTTTGACCACCGGCACGTGGGCGAAGTCGACGAAGTTGCGGTGCGGGTCGCCCATGTTGGTCTTCATGCCGCGCAGTCCGAACACGATCCGGCTGTTGCCCTCGCTGGCGAGATACTCCGCCGCGTTGAGCGATTCCTCCAGGGTGATGCCGAAACCGCGCTTGAGCAGTACCGGCATCTCGGTCTGGCGGCCGACTGCCTTGAGCAGTTCGAAGTTCTGGGTGTTGCGGGTGCCGATCTGCAGCATCACGCCGGTCGGGTGCCCGGTCTGGTCCAGCGCCTCGTGGATCTCGCGCACATGGTTTTCATGAGTGACCTCCATGGCGATGACGCGGATGCCGTACTTGCCGGCCAGTTCGAACACATAGGGCAGGCAGCTACTGCCATGCCCCTGGAAGGCATAGGGACTGGTGCGCGGCTTGTAGGCGCCCATGCGGGTGCAGACCTGGCCGTGTTCCTGCAGCGCCCGCATCATCATCTCGACGTGCTTCGGTGTGTCGACGGCGCACAGTCCGGCGAAGACATGCAGTTCATGCTGACTGAAGGTCACGCCCTTGTAGGTGAATTCCAGCGAGCGTTCGTTGTCGTGGTGGCGGCCGATGATGCGGTACTCCTCGGAGATGCGCACCACCCGCTCCACCGTCGGCAGGGTGGACATCTCCTCGACCGACAGGGCACTGGTGTTGCCGATGAGATAGATCTCGGTCAGCACCTGCTCGGCGCCCACCACCCGATGCGTGCGGGTCTGGATGTTCGGCAGCTGCTCGAGGAAGTTCATCAGCTGCCGGTAGGCATCGGAATCGGGATCGGTGTTGGGTTCGAGGATGAGGATCATGGGGTATAGTCCTGTGAGGGCATTAGGATTATTGTCACATTTGTGGACGTCATTCTATTGTAGGTTGGGTTAGGCGCGACAGCGCCGTAACCCAACGCATGCGATCTGGATGTTGGGTTACGCCCTTCGGGCTAACCCAACCTACAATGCAGCCGGGATTGTTGTCACTCTTATGGCCTGTATACTAACGACAAATACCGATTCCAGGCCAGCGATACCATGACCCGTAACCTCACCGGCCCGGCGAGTGCCGCCTTCGAGCAGGACTGGCGGCGCTTCGACCGCGAGCACCTCTGGCACCCCTACAGCTCGCTCACACAGCCGATCACCGCCTATCCGGTGAGCGGCGCCAGCGGTTGCCGCATCCGGCTCGAGGACGGGCGCGAACTGATTGACGGCATGGCCAGCTGGTGGTCGGCCATCCACGGCTACAATCACCCGGTACTCAACGCCGCCGTCCGCGATCAGCTGGATGCCATGGCCCACGTCATGTTCGGCGGCCTGACCCACCGTCCGGCGGCGCGGCTGGGTGCCACCCTGATCGATATCACCCCGGAGCCGCTGCAGTACGTCTTCTTCGCCGACTCCGGCTCGGTGTCGGTGGAGGTCGCCATCAAGATGGCGCTGCAGTACTGGTTCGCGCAGGGTTATAACCAGCGCAACAAGCTGCTGACCATCCGCGCCGGCTATCACGGCGACACCTTCGGCGCCATGTCGGTGTGCGATCCGGTCGGCGGTATGCATCATCTGTTCACGGGAGTGCTGCCGCAGCACCTGTTCGCCCGCATGCCGGATTGCCGCACTGATGAGGAGTGGCGCGAATCCCAGCTCGCCGAACTCAGGCAGCACCTGGATCACGCCGGTCACGAGATCGCGGCGGTGATCCTCGAACCCATCGTGCAGGGCGCGGGCGGCATGCGCTTCTACTGTCCCGAATTCCTGCGTCGGGCGCGCGCCCTGTGCGATGCCCACGATGTGCTGCTGATCTTCGATGAGATCGCCACCGGCTTCGGCCGTACCGGCGAGCTGTTCGCCATGGATCACGCCGACGTGGTGCCCGATATCCTGTGCCTGGGCAAGGCCCTGACCGGCGGTTACATGACCCTGGCCGCGACCCTGTGCAATGCGCGGGTGGCCGAAGGCATCAGCAATCATGACCCGGGCGTGTTCATGCACGGGCCCACCTTCATGGCCAATCCGCTGGCCTGCAGCGTGGCGCAGGCCTCGGTGCAGCTGCTGCTGGACTCGGACTGGAAAGCGAATATCGCACGCATCGAAGCAGCGCTGGAAACCGGTCTGGCGCCGTGCCGGGAGCTGGAGCAGGTGCGCGAGGTGCGGGTGCTGGGGGCGATCGGGGTGGTGGAACTGATCCATCCGGTGGACATGCACACACTGCCCGAGGCCTTCGTGCAGCGCGGGGTGTGGGTGCGGCCCTTCCGCAACCTGGTCTATGTGATGCCGCCCTATATCATCACTGATGAGGAATTGGGGATACTGACCGGGGCGATGTGCGAGGTGGTGCGGGAGTGCTGCTGACGGGAAAACGGACGTAGGTTGGGCTGAGCGCAGGCGAAGCCCAACATGGGTACGGCGGGAGCGCAGCTGCGTAGGTCGGGTTAGCGAAGCGTAACCCGACTGAGATACCGCGCGGTGAACGTCGGGTTACGCCCTGCAGGGCTAACCCGACCTACGGTTGCTTGTATGCGCCAACCTCAATCCCGATACCGCTTCACGATGTCGCCATAGGCATCGATGCGCCGGTCACGCAGGTAGGGCCAGAGCCGGCGCACCTGCTCGCTGCGTGACAGATCGATATCGGTGACCAGCACCTCGGCATCCTCGCCGGCGCGGGCCAGGATCTCGCCCTGGGGCCCGGCGACGAAGCTGCCGCCCCAGAAGCGGCTGCCGGCGGTCTGGCCGGAGGGGTCGGGTTCGAATCCGACCCGGTTGCAGGCCAGCACCGGCAGGTTGTTGGCCACGGCATGCGCCCGCTGGACCGTCTCCCAGGCCTCGCGCTGGCGCTGCTGCTCGTCCGGCGTATCGTTCGGATCCCAGCCGATGGCGGTGGGGTAGAGCAGCAGTTCGGCGCCGGCCAGGGCCATCAGGCGCGCGGCCTCGGGATACCACTGATCCCAGCACACCAGCACGCCCAGCCGGCCGACGGCGGTGTCGATGGGGGTGAAGCCGAGATCGCCCGGGGTGAAGTAGAACTTCTCGTAATAGCCGGGATCGTCCGGGATGTGCATCTTGCGATAGCGTCCCGCCAGGCGGCCATCGGCGTCCAGCACCACCGCGGTGTTGTGGTACAGGCCGGCGGCGCGACGCTCGAACAGGGAGGCGACGATCACCACGCCGAGTTCGGCGGCCACAGCACCAAGCCGATCGGTGCTCGGGCCGGGGATGGGCTCGGCCAGATCGAAGTGGCGCGTCTGCTCGGTGACACAGAAGTAGCGGCTGTTGTGCAACTCCTGCAGCAGCACCAGACCGGCCCCGCGCCCGGCGGCCTCGCGTACCCCGGTGAGCATGGTTTCCAGATTGGCGGCGGTGTCCTCGCCGCAGGCGCGCTGCACCAGTCCCACTGTCAGGGTCCGATTCATGCCGATTCCTTCATGCCGCCCAGCACCCCGCGCGGCAGTTGCATGGTGACACAATGCAGGCTGCCGTACTGGCGGATCAAGGGACGGCAGTCCAGCGCGACCAGTTCGCGTTCGGGGAAGGCGGCGGCCAGACGGTCGCAGGCCAGCGCGTCCTGCGGATCACCGTACACCGGCACCAGCACGGCCTGGTTGAGAATGAGGAAATTGGCATAGGTCGCGGGCAGGCGGCGGCCTTCGTCGTCCCGGATCGGCGCCGGCAGGGGCAGGGGGATGAGCGTGTAGGGTTTGCCGTCCGGACGCCTGAGGGCCTCGAGTTCGCGCTGCATCGCCTGCAGCGGCACGTAATGAGGATCGGCCGGGTCCTCGCACTGCACATGGGCGATGGTGTGTTCGTTGCAGAAGCGGGCGAGGGTGTCGATGTGGCCGTCGGTGTCGTCGCCCTCCAGTACGCCGTGCTCCAGCCACAGGATGCGCTCCACACCCAGGTGCCGGCGCAGCCGCTGTTCGAGTTCGAAGCGGTCCAGGCCGGGATTGCGCCCGGGGCTGAGCAGGCAGGAAACCGTCGTCAGCAGGCTGCCGGCGCCGTCGACCTCGATGCTGCCGCCCTCGAGCACCAGATCGATCGGCTCCCGCGGAGTATCGCCGAAGGCCCCGGCCTCGGCCAGCCGCGCGGTGAGGCGGTTGTCGAGCTCGGCCGGGTACTTGCCGCCCCAGCCGTTGAAGTTGAAGTCCAGCAGTACCGGCCGGCCGGAACGCTGTACCGTGATGGGGCCGTGATCGCGCGCCCAGCTGTCGTTGGAGGCGGCCACATAGAGCTCGACCCGGTTGAGATCGGCGCAGGAGTGCATCAGCAGATCGGCGACATGAGCACGGTGCTCGTCGTCATGGCAGGCGATCAGCGCAGTCTCGCGCTGGGCGATCTCGCAGGCCAGGCGCGCGAACAGGGCATCGACCTCGTCGATATGGGCGGCCCAGTCGCCATGATGGTGCGGCCAGGTCAGCATGACCGCATCCTGCGGGGCCCATTCGGGCGGAAGATAGGGGCGGGTCATGCGGGAGACGGGCAGGGGGGTCAGGGCTGGTTGCGGCGCACCACGGCGTGGATCACGCGGTCGTGCTCGAAATAGACAGTGAAATCCGGATACTCCCAGCGGCTGATGGGCGGCTCGCCGACGGCGGCATGCGCCTCGCGCGGCTCCCCGAAACGGCTGCGCACACTGTCCATGGAACTGCCCCGGGACGGGGTCTGCACCGAGGCGTTCTCCTCGACGGCCCGGATCAGCAGAACCTCGGCCCGTGCGGGCAGGGCCAGCAACGCCAGGGCCAGGATGGCGAACAGGGGCGAAAACCGGTACATGGTTGAATCTCCTTGCAAAGCAGGCTTGGCAGCAACTATATCACGGCCCCTGTGGAATGCGAATCAGGAGCATGCCGGTCCGCGGCCGGCGGTAAAGTCCCGCCCGCTGATGCCGACATAGCAGGCATGAGCCGTTCCCGGATTCGCCATTGCTGGTTTATCGCCCTGGGACTGGGGCTGGGCATGCAGGCCGCCCCGGCGCAGATCCCTGCCCAGCACTATCAGGCGGATTTCGAGACCGCCGACTGGCAGGTGCA
The DNA here is from genome assembly GCA_002699185.1 of Gammaproteobacteria bacterium. Taxonomy (GTDB): domain Bacteria; phylum Pseudomonadota; class Gammaproteobacteria; order Thiohalobacterales; family Thiohalobacteraceae; genus Thiohalobacter. The sequence continues at coordinate 13,293 of PABG01000020.1, forward strand.
GGCCGACGGACGCGCCTGCGCGCTCAGCCATGAGGTGCCGGGCTTCGGCACGGTCCGCTTTGTCCAGCGCTGGGCCGAGCCGCTGCGCTTCCAGGTGCAGGTGCCGATGGCGGTCACCGACTATGCCGCCGTGACCATCCGCTCGACCCCCGCCCCCTGGCAGCACCATGCCCAGGGCCGGGATATCGGCCGGGTGCAGGTCGCCGGCACCATGCAGCCGCTCGATCTGCGCGGCGCCATGGTGCGCACCCTGCTGCATGAACTGGAGCAGGGACACTTCACGCGGCTGGACTGGCAGCCCGTCCAGTCCGCGGCCGAACCCCTGGCGGTGACGGTCTCGGCGGTGCGGTTGCGCCAGGCCCTGCCGGCGTTCCAGCGCTGCCTGGCCGGCGTCATGCAACTCGATTTCATGCCGATCGGCGAATACAGCGTGA
>PABG01000021.1 GCA_002699185.1 Gammaproteobacteria bacterium
CGCCTCCAGCTTCTTGAAGAGCAGCGCCTTGGATTTGTCGCAGATCGGGCAGTGCCCGGTGCTGTATACTGTCAGCCTTGCCATCTCGTCGCTCTCCAGGATTCAGCTGTTCAGTCTGCCGCAGGCACCACCGCATGTCGACCAGTACCGCCGCCGTCCAGTCCGCCGTAATGACCGTTGCCGAGCTCGGGGCCGTCGCCCTGGCCGGGCTGCTGCAACGCTATGGCCTGGCGCCGGTCCCGGTGGCGGCGGGGGATGAGATCCCGGGCAGTTTCTGGGGCGAATCCGAGGCCGGCCTGATCGGCAACCGACTGTATCTCCGGCCCGATACGCCGGTGCATTCGGCCCTGCACGAGGCCTGTCACTACATCTGCATGGACAGCGGCCGGCGCAGCGGCCTGGACACGGACGCCGGCGGCGACTACGCCGAGGAGGATGCTGTGTGCTATCTCCAGGTGTTGCTGGCCGATCGGCTGCCCGGTGTCGGTCGCGACCGTCTGCTGGCCGACATGGACGCCTGGGGTTACAGCTTCCGGCTGGGTTCGGCCCGGCGCTGGTTCGAAACGGATGCCGAAGACGCCCTGGCCTGGCTGCAGCGCGAGCGGGTGGTCGATGCCCACGGCGAACCCACCTGGCAGCTGCGGGATGCCGGTCTTTGAAATCCGGCTTGCGTAGCCTCATCTCTGGCAATCAGGCCACTTTCAACCGCAACTCCGTCATTGCGAGCGCAGCGTGGCAATCTCATAATGCAGCCTCAGCCGGTTGGAGGTTGCCGCGGCGCGAAGCGCCTCGCAATGACGATAATTGAACAGGAGTGAAACCATGACCGACGCCCCGAAAGGCCTGATGGATTTCGTCAGGGAAGCCAAGTCCCGCATCAAGGAGGTCGACGGTGACCAGCTCGAGTCGATGAGGCAGGAGCGCCCCGACCTGATGATTCTCGACGTGCGCGAGTCCAGCGAGCACGAATCGGCCCACATCGAGGGGGCCCTGCTGATTCCGCGCGGCATCCTGGAAGCCGCGGCCGATACCCAGTACCCCAAGCACTCCGAGGTCCTGGTCAATGCCCGCAACCGGCCGGTCGTGGTCTACTGCGCCTCGGGCGGGCGCTCGGCCATGGCCGCCGACACCCTGCAGAAGATGGGATTCCGGGAGGTCTACAGCCTGGCCGGCGGCATCGAGCAGTGGGAGAAGGACAGCCGGCCCCTGGTGCGCGAGGCGCGCTACGTCTGACCGCGATTATTTGATAAGTTAAATCAGTGTATTAGCCAAAGCTTCGCGCCTGTCTCCGCGACCCGCCGGCGGCGTCCGCGCCGCGGCGGGTTGAGTTTTTTCCCGCCTCGCCGACACAACTCCTGGAGTCACCTGACAACGGATTTTCCATGGCGTTGTGGAGCCTCAAAGGCAGAACCATTCTGGTGGTGGACGATTTTCCCGAGATGCGCTCGATGCTGCGCAGCATGCTCGCGATGTACGGTGCCGATGCCATTCAGCAGGCCCGCAACGGGGAAGAGGCCATCGAACGGATGCAGGCCCGGCCCTTCGAGATCGTGCTGTGCGACTACAACCTGGGCGAGGGCAAGGACGGTCAGCAGGTGCTGGAGGAGGCCAAGCACCGGGATCTGCTGCCCTATGACAGCACCTTCGTGATGGTTACCGCCGAGAACACCTCCGAGATGGTCATGGGGGCGCTGGAATACCAGCCCGACGCCTATCTGTCCAAGCCGGTGACCAAGACGGTACTGCAGGCGCGACTGAAGAAGCTGCTGGACAAGAAGGCGCAGATGGCGCCGGTGGCGAAGGCGCTGGCGCGCCAGGACTACAACCAGGTCATCACCCTGTGCGACCGCTTCATCGAGCAGGGCACCAAGTTCCGCTACGAGCTGCTCAAGCTCAAGACCGACATGCTGCTCAACATCGGCGAGTTCGACCAGGCCGAGGCGCTGGTCGGCCAGGTGCTCGAGGACCGCGAACTGCCCTGGGCGCGGATGGGGCTGGGCAGGGTCCAGTTCCATCGCCAGGAGTACGAGGAGGCGATCGCCACCTTCGACGCGGTGATCGGGCAGCAGCGCAATTTCGTCGCGGCCTATGACTGGCGGGCGCGGGCCCTGCAGCGTAAGGGCGATGCAGCCGCGGCGCAGGAGAGCCTGCAGCAGGCGGTCAGCGTCTCGCCCAAGTCGCTGCAGCGCCAGCGCGCCCTGGCTGATATCGCCGATTCCAACCAGGACTACGCCACCACCGAGAAGGCCCGGCGCCAGGCGCTGCGGGTCGGGCGCGGGTCGGTGTTGCGTCAGCCCACCGACTTCAGCGGCCTGGCCCGGGCCCTGGTCAGGCAGGGCAGTGCGAAGGAGGGGCTGAAGGTGCTGGACCAGCTGCGCCACGAATGCCGGGAGGATCCCCGCACCGGACTGGTCGCGGCGGTGGCCGAGAGCGGGGTGCAGCAGGCCCTGGGCAACGCATCCCAGGCCGCCGCCGCGCTGGAGTCGGCGCTGGAGCTGGCCGCCGGGCAGCCCGAGTTGCTCACCGACGCGGTCGGCAACGAGCTGGTCCAGACCTGTCTGGAGCAGGGGCGCACCGAGCAGGCCCACGAGGTGGCGCGCAGCCTGGTCAAGAACAATCACGACGACGAGGATGTGCTCAATCGCCTGTCCATGATCTATCGCGAGGCCGGCCTGGGCGAGGCCGGCGACGACCTCATCCGCAGCACGCGCGAGGAGGTGGTCGCACTCAACAATGAAGGCGTGGCGCTGGTCAATGCCGGCAGGATCGAGGAGTCCATTGATTTCTTCTCCAACGCCGTCAAGGTCATGCCCAACAACGCGGTGTTCAATCTCAATGCGGCGCACTCTCTGATTCTGTTCATGAAAAACAGCGGGCCCAGCCGGGAGCATCTCACCCGCGCGCTGGGTTACATCCAGGCTGCCGAGGGTGACGAGATCCATCGCGACTGGTGCAACACTCTCAAGCGCGCCTGCCGCAGCATGGCGGGCGCCATACAGAACGGCTGATACAAGGAGCCCGTATGTCCACCGAGCCGGAGCCCTATGATTTCTCCCTGATCCTGGCCAACTCCGTGCACGACATGAAGAACTCGGTCGGCATGCTGGTCGGGGCGCTGGATGAGCTCGGCGGCGGCGAGGCCGCGGCCGGGGATCCCGCCCTGCGCGACATGAGCAAGCTGCGCTACGAGGCCAAGCGCCTCAATGCCAACCTGATCCAGCTGCTGGCCCTGTACAAGATCAATGAGCTCGGGTATGCCCTGAACATCGTCGAGAACGACGTCGAGGAAGTGATCGAGGAGTGCTTCCTCGAGCAGGCGGCCTTCATGGAGTTGCAGGGCGTGGAATTCGAAATGGACTGCGACCCCGAACTGGTCTGGTTCTTCGACCGCGAACTGGTCAGCAGCGTGCTCAACAGCGTCATCAACAACGCCTACCGCTATACCCGCGATCGCATCCGCATCGGCGCCGGGACCGTCGACGGCCGGCTGGCCCTGTTCGTGGAGGACAACGGGTCGGGCTATCCCGAATCGATGCAGGTCAATTCCGCCCCCGATCTGGGCCAGGCGATCGACTTCAAGAGCGGTTCCACCGGGCTGGGGCTTTACTTCACCGCCACCATCGCCCGCATGCACCGGCACAAGGATCGCGTGGGCTACATCGAGCTGGCCAACACCGGTATCGACGGCGGCGGGTGCTTTACCCTCTATCTGCCCTGAAAGGGGCCGGGTGCTGGGTTCCGGGTGTGGGATCTGGGATAATAAACAACTCCGGGTAGGATGGGTGGAGCGAAGCGCAACCCATCGTCGGTCCGCATCGATGGGTTGCGGCGCACAGCGCCTTCACCCATCCTACTCTCCAGTGTAATCAGTCCCCAGAGCCTGTATTCATGCCCGACTTCATCCCCCTCAACATCGCCGTACTCACCGTGTCCGACACCCGCACCGAGGCCGACGACACCTCGGGCCGCACCCTGGCCGAACGCCTCGAGGCCGCGGGCCACCGACTGGCGGCAAAGGCCATCGAGCCGGACGACATCTACCGCATCCGCGCCCGGATCTCGGGCTGGATCGCCGACCCCGACATCCATGCCGTGATCAGCACCGGCGGCACCGGGGTGACCGGGCGCGACGGCACGCCGGAGGCGGTTCAGGTGCTGCTGGACAAGGAGATCGAGGGCTTCGGCGAGATCTTCCGCATGCTCTCCTATGAGGAGATCGGCACCTCCACCCTGCAATCGCGCACACTGGCCGGGGTGGCGAACGCCACCTATGTGTTCTGCCTGCCCGGCTCCAGCGGCGCCTGTCGCACCGGCTGGGACAAGCTGATCCGGCAGCAGCTGGACATCCGCACCCGCCCCTGCAACCTGGCCCAGCTCATCCCGCGGCTGCGCGAGTGAGCGGCTCCCAGCCGCCGTCGAAATCCTGCAGATCCACTTCCTGCAGGCGGCGATTGACGTAGAGCCTGTCCAGGGTGTCTGCGGGCAGGTCGACCGGGTTGCCGTCGCGGTCCAGGTAACGCCAGCGGCCGTGGCGGACCAGTTCGAACAGGGTCACCATGATGTCGTCGAAGCGGATCCGGTATTCGGTGGCCAGCCGGCGAAAGTCGTTGAGCTTCAGCGGGGCCTGTTTCTTTCCATGCTCGTCCTCGGCCAGTGCGGCGAGAGCGACATCCCATTTCGGTGCGGTGTTGTGGTCTGACATGCTTGCGGGCTTTGGTTGAGGGCCTGATCAGGTCTATCGCACGCCGGCGGGGATTCTTTAGCCGGCGCCGGCAGGCGTTGATTCGCTGAATTCGATTGTCACCATAAATATATTTCGTTGTGCCGGCTGCGCAAAGCGGTTTTACTGCGCCCTTTGTGCCTTGAACCCGTCCCCGTGAACCGGATCAGCTTCGACCCGCTGCGCACCCTGGGCATGCCGCGGCTCGTCCATATCAAGCCCGAGCACATGTACCGTCATCTGGAGCAGATCCGGCTGGCGGACTGGCTGCTGTTCCCCGCCGCCTGGCAGCTGAATGCCCTGCACTACGGTCTGGGCCGGCGCATCTTTCCCAGTCCGGCGACCTACCACCTGGGCCACAGCAAGATCGAGATGACCCGCGCCCTGCGCGCCGTGTGTCCGGACAATGTGCCCGAGACCTGGATCGGCGCGGCCACCCCGGCCCAGCTCGAGGAGGCGCTGGACAGCCTGAGTCTGCCGCTGGTGGCCAAGGTGCCGCGCTCTGCCCGCGGCGAGGGTGTGCACCTGATTGAAAGCCGGGCGGAGCTGCTGGCATATGCCCGGCACAGCGAGGTGCTGTACCTGCAGGAGTACCTGCCCATTGTGCGTGATCTGCGCATCGTGTACGTCGGCGACCGGGTGGTCAGTGCCTACTGGCGGCAGGCCGCGCCGGGCGTCTTCCATACCAATGTCGCCCGTGGTGGCAGGGTGCATTTCGATGACATACCGGCGGCGGCCATCGCGCTGGTCGAACAGGTCGCGCGCCGGCTCGGGATCGACCATGCCGGCTTCGATGTGGCCGAGGTGCAGGGTTGGTTCTACATACTGGAGTTCAACCCGCTGTTCGGGCTGGAGGCGCTCAACCGGCAGGGGATCCGGATCGCGCCGCTGATCGATGACTACCTGCGGCGGGCCGGCGGGCCTGCCGACCGCGATCCGGACACGCCACTGGCGGCCTGATGGTCGTTCCCGCACGCGGCTGGTGTCACTCCTGCGAACTGTAGAGCAACCGGTACAGCGACTGCACCACCTGCTCGTGCCGCGCCTCGTTCAGTTCCACGTCCTCGGCGAGATAGCGGGTGTAGCTCTTGGTCATTTCCGTCAGCCGGGTCAGGCGCAGCAGCTGCAGTCGTTCGCCGTCGTTGAGCAGGAGCAGGCTGCCGGCATGGAACAGGCCGGCGGGAACGATGTAGCTGCGCCCCGCGTCCTCCGCCGTGAGAGCGATGCAGCGCTGGTACTGGGTATGGGCCCCGTGACCCTCGATGCCGCGCACCGCCACGGCATGGGCGGCGCCGGGGATCAGGCGGGCACCGAGCTTGAGTGACAGGTCCGGCTCGGTGCGCATCCAGCGGATCACCGCCAGGCACCAGCGGTCCGTGTCCTTGCATTCCTGCACCGCCAGCAGCGAACCTACATTGATGTTGATGTGTACGTCGGCCGGGCAGGTGAAGCCGAAGCCGCTGTCGCTCTCGTCCAGGGTTTCCAGCTGCGCTGCGCTGTCGGAGATACGCTGCTCCAGCGCGGTCTCGATCTCGGTCTTGGCGCGGCTGGAGGAGACATTGGCGCGCTTCCATACATCGTCGTCCCTGGCGGTGTAGTCGAAGCCGTAGCTGCGCGGCTTGATCACCCCTTCCTCCAGCTTGCGGCGCACCTCGTTCTCGCGCCAGCTCTCCTGCTCCATCGGTACCAGTGACAGGTCGCTGCCGCCCTGCATGCGGTCGCCATGCATGTGGATCTCGAAGGCCTCCGGATCGAATTCGCCACGGCCCGAAAGGTAGTAGTGCGCCGGTGTCAGCCCGGCCACCACCATTGCCTGGGTGCAGCGTTCGGCGCGCTGCTCGGCGCGTGTCGGACGCCGGCTCCAGGCGTTGCGCAGACGGCGCAGCAGATCACGTTCCTGATGCTCACGGTAGCTCAGTTCCTTGCGCCGGGTCAGCGCCATGACCTGGTCGGCGGTGATGCGTTCCAGTTCGCGGATGTCCAGCAGGCGGGTCGCGGCGGGCCTGCCCGGGCGGGCGGCCACGCCGTGGCGCGGCGGGGCATCGCTGTCGAGATCGATGAAGTAGCGCTCGGCGGTGAGCGAGTCCAGCGGCTCGTCGTATTCCTCGGCGTGACGCAGACGCACCGCGCCGGCCCATTTGCGCAGCCGTGCATAGACCTCGTGGATCTCGTTCTGGAACAGATGAAAGGGATTGCACAGGGCCGCGACCACGATCTGTGTATAGGCAATGCCCAGCGACCAGTCGGACATGTGCTCGACCCGCGCGGTGGCCAGATCATGGCCCTCGGCGAAGCGGTAGAGTTGATGGATCTCCCCCCACACGCCTTCCGGCGCATTGCGATAGATGGCGTAGGCGATCAGGACCCGACGGGAGAGTTGTTCGGTGGCCTGGAGCAGACTTTCGTGCAGGATGGTCCGCGACTCCGCATCGAGTTGATCCGGCGCCCGCGCCAGCTGCATGGCCAGCAGCTTGTAGCCGTTGGCCATTGCCTCCAGCAGCGCCTGGGCCTGATCGTAGAGCGCGAGCTTTTCCGGCTTGAGAGGAAAGTTGACCTGTCCGCACTGGGTGCAGAAGCGTTCGATCAGATGTGCCGACTCGGCGGCGAAGGCGGTCATGACGGCATGGCGGATGCCGGGCTCGAGCACCGTCTGATTGATGCGTTTGAGCCGGGTGACCACGGCCCCGGCGAATTCGCCCTGGTTGAGCTTGGGCAGACTGTCCAGCCAGCCCTGGATGGCCGCGGCGGTGTCGTCGGCACCGGGCTGGTGGATCAGGGTCGGGATACTGAGATCGAGTCGGGTCATCACGTCATCAGCAGGATAGCAGATTCTCCCTCTTCAGGCGGGTGGCGGGGCAGACGGGGTGTCACCGGCCTCTCCATCCTCGGCCTCCACCCGGGGGTCGAGCTCCAGCACGGCCGGCGAGGTGCGTGCCATGGCCACGAACTCGCCCTGCTCTTCGGTCGTGATGACCGCGCCCACGCGCCGCCGGCGGGCCGAGTAGAAGGCCAGCAGCATCAGCAGGATGGAAAAATACAACATCAGGCCGTGGCTGCCCGACCACTCGATGGCCAGGCCGGCCAGGATCGGGCCGATGGCCGAGCCGATCCCGCTCAGCAGCAGCAGGCTCTGGCTGGATTCGAGCATGTGATTGGGATCCAGGTGGTCGTTGGTGTGGGCGACTGACAGTGAGTAGACGGAGAAGGCGCAGCCGCCGAGGGCCACCGACAGGATCAGGGCATACTGGAGATGGGTGACGGAGAGAAAGAAGACCGCCAGCGCGGCGACCGCGCCGAGCAGACTGACATTCTGCAGCACCAGCCGGCGATCATGATTGTCGGACAGGTGACCGATGGGGAACTGCAGCAGGGCACCGCCGAAGATCACGGCGCTCATGAACAGGGCGATGCCGAACTCGGTCAGCCCCACGCCGGTGGCGTAGATCGGACCCAGACCCCAGAAGGCGCCGCTGACCAGGCCGGAAATGAGCGCGCCGATCACCCCCAGCGGCGAGGTGCGGTAGAGCTGGCGCAGGCCCAGGTGCGGCACGCTCACCGGCGTGGGCTGCAGCATGCGGGTCAGTGCGATCGGTACCAGGGCCAGCGAGAAGAACAGGGCGCTCAGCACCAGAGGTTCGGTGCCGTCGAAGCCGTAGATCAGCAGCATGTACTGACCCGAACCCAGGGCCAGCAGGTTGATGGTCATGTAGACGGCGAACAGCCGGCCGCGGTTTTCGTTGGTGGCCAGGTTGTTGAGCCAGGACTCGATGGCGAGATACATGCCCAGCATGCTGATGCCGGTGAGCACGCGCAGCAGCCACCAGGCCAGCGGGTCCACCCACAGGGCATGCAGAATGACCGAGGCGCAGCCGATGGCGGCGAAGGCGGAGAAGCTGCGGATGTGGCCGACATTGTGCTGGATGCGTGGACAGATATAGGAGCCGACCACGTAGCCCAGGAAGAAGCCGGACATGATCAGTCCGGTCAGGTCGTTGGACAGGAACTCGACGCTGGCGCGCAGTGCCACCACAGTGCCGAGCAGGCCGGAGCCGAGCAGCAGCAGGGCGACCGCGGTCAGCAGCGAGTAGATGGAATAGAAGGTTCTCAGCATGGCGGCCCGGCCAGTTGATAGCGCGTGAGCATAGCAATGGCGCCACAAGTAGGGAAGCTGTCAGATCAGATCGACAGTTGGCGTCAGGGCTTGAGCACTGGTTCCTGCACCAGCACCCAGGGCGCGGTGACCACGGCCCACAGTTCCGGGTCGCGCGCGCGCCAGTCGCGGGCGGTGGCGGTGTCCAGGTGACGGAGCCGGCCGTCGGCCAGCCAGGCCTCGACGGCGGCCCGGTCGTCGTTGGCGAAGGCCACCGCCACCGCCACCAGGTCCAGTTCGGCGGCGACATGGATGACCACGCCGCGGGCGAAGTGGCGCTCCAGTTCCGCCCAGCGGATACGGGCGGTCTCCTGATTGAGGGATTCGACGGTGTGGCGCTGGGAGGGCGGGTTCATCGGACGATCACTGTTCTCGCCGTTCGGCACAGGCCAGGCACAGGGCATTGCCCGGGTCGGCGTTCAGGCGGCCGGCGCCGATCGGTTCGCCGCAGTCGAGGCAATAGCCGTACTCGCCTGAGTCGATGCGAGCGAGTGCGGCCTGGATGCGCCGGTATTCGGCCTGTGCCCGCGCATCGCCGGCGCGGGCCATGGCCTGGGCCTGCATGGCGTCCATGCGCGACAGCCTGCCGGTGCGGGTCTGGTCCAGTTCCACCGTCGCCCCGGCCTCGCGCCGGGTAGCGGCCATCGCCTCCAGTTCGCGGGCGCGCATCAGCAGCCGCTGCCGCAGGGCTTCGATGTCGATGTCTTCGCGCATGGGAGAAATGATAACGCAGCCTGCGGCGGCTCGATACGGGCCCCGCGGAGCCTCAGATCGGGTCGGAGTGGAGTTCGGTGCGGTTGCGGCCGCCTTCCTTGGCCCGGTACAGCGCCTGGTCGGCCTGCTCCAGCCACTGCTGAGGCGTGCTCAGTTCAGGACCGAGTTCGGCCACCCCCAGACTGATGGTGTGGTCGATCACCTTGTCCTCGTACGCCACTGTCAGCGATTCGATCTTACGCCGCAGCCGCTCGGCCACGTAGCGGGCGCAGGCGGCATCGGTGTCGGTGAGGATGATGGCGAACTCCTCACCGCCGTAGCGCCCGGCGATGTCGGTGTTGCGGATGGTCTCGCGCAGGGTGGCGGCGGTCACGCGGATGACCTCGTCGCCGGCCTGATGGCCGTGGGTGTCGTTGACCGCCTTGAAATGGTCAATGTCGAACATGATCAGGGAACAGGGTGTTTTACTGCGCTGGAAGCGGGCGAACTCCTGCTGCAGGCATTCCTCCCAGTAGCCGCGGTTGTTCAGGCGGGTGAGCCGGTCGGTGCGTGAGAGCTGCGCCAGCTGCGCATTGGCCTGTTCCAGTTCACGCTTGCCCAGGGCGGTGTCGGTGACATCGTAGATGATGATGCCCACGTGGCGTATCCGGCCGTCGGCCGAGCCTACCGGGATCAGGGTGACGTTCTGATACATGTGCGCGGCCGGTGAACTGATGGGCCGGTAGGTGCGGAATTTCAGCAGATAGGGACGCTGTTCCCAGGTGGTGAAGGCGCGGGTATTGAGTTCGAACACCATGTCCAGCTTGCGCTTGAACCAGGCCTCGGGGATCTCGCCGAACAGGCTGAACAGGCTGTTGCCCATCACGTGCGCCGGGGTCAGGCCACTGTGGTTCTCCATGAAGCTGTTCCACATCTGCACGCGGTAATCACGATCGAGCACCACCAGGCCGACGTCGATGGTCTGCAGCATGTCCATCAGCCAGTGGATTTCCTTGATGTCGATCGTGTTTTCCATGCTCAGGTGTATTTCAGGTAGTCGATGCGCTCATTGAGCAGTTGCAGCGAACCTCCACTGATGAACAGGGTCAGGTCACAGTGGATGTCGCGGTCCTCGATGGCGTAGTCCAGTTCGATGAGCAGGATCTGCTCGTTGCAGTCCGCGCGGGGATGCAGCAGTTCCTGCCAGGAGGTGTGGCGTCCCAGCACGGTGGGATGACTCTGGCTGAAATCGATGTCCAGCTGCTCGGCGATGCCGTTCAGACAGGCGCCGATCAGGATGCCGGCGGTATCCATGATCAGCTCGACCTCGGCAGTGGCGTCCAGTTCGCCCTCGTAGTGCATGAGTTCGGCCAGATGGCTGAAGCTCGACTCGGTGAAGCTGAGCAGCGCCTCACCGCCGATGCCGGCGCCGATGAAGCCCTGGCTGACCACGAAGATGGCCTCGCTGTGAGGGGCGTGTTCGAAGGCCTGTTGCAGGGCGTTGCGCTCGGTCAGCCTGAGCCGGGGGACCGGCAACTTCACGAACACGCCCAGGCTGCGGGCGAGCAGGTCGGCGGCCCGGCCCATGGCGATGTTGACGATCTCCTGGTGTACGTCCAGCGCCCCGATTTCGATGTCCACCTCGCGCGGCGCGACCGTGGTGTCATCGAAACGGATACCGAACTTGTTCAGGATGGCCTCGACCTTGGGGGCGTCGATGGGCTTCTTGATGTAGTCCATCGCGCCCAGTGCCAGCACCCGCTCGCGGGCCTCGGGCTGGATGTCGCCGGAGACCACGATCACCATGGCCGGCAGGTCGCGGCGACGGATCTCGGCCAGGGTCTCGTAGCCGTCGAGCACCGGCATGTTGAGATCGAGGAACAGCACGTCGCCCTTACCGGCGGCAATGGCTTCCAGTGCCTCCTCGCCGTTGGCGGCGAAGCTGATCTCCACATCCCAGCCTGCCGGCAGGGCGCGCGCCATCTGCTTGCGGGCGAAGCTGGAGTCATCGCAGATCAGGACGGGCGTGGACATCGGGGCATGAAGGTATTGCCGGTAACGGCACAGTACTTGTTATTGGTGGAATGCTGACATTATCTGCCTGTAGCGGCGGCTTGACCATAGCCGCGGCCACATCAGTCGTCGTCAGTGCTGCGCGTGTCAAATAATCGGCGGGCGTTGTCCAGCCGCAGCTTCTGCCCCAGTGCGGGATCCAGCCGGCCGATCCAGCCGCGATGAAAGTCGATGAAGCGGCCGTATTCGTCCCAGCCGGTGTCGTCCTGATCCCAGCCGTCCAACTGATCGACCGGCCAGACCGGGTCCGAGCCCACCATGAAACGGTCGGGATAGCGGCGGATCAGGGCTTCCCATTCCGGCAGCAGGGCGCCGTCGGCGGCGGTGATCGGGTGGCGTACATAGCGCCAGGGGTCGCGGGCCGAGAGTTCCGCCCAGACATTGGGACAGGCGGCGAGCACGGCGTCGACCGCCGCGGGTTCAAGGATGGCGCCGGCGTGCGCCCACAGGATGCGGGTCTGCGGATGGGCCCGGCACAGCCCCAGCAGATAGTCGTTGCGGCTGAACTCGGTGTGCAGCATCACCGGCACCTCGAACTCGGCCCCCAGTTCCAGCAGGGCGCGGATGACCGGGGTGTTCCAATCAGGGGTGAAGCCGCCGATCAGGTGCAGTTCCCCGATGCCGTGGTAGCGGCCGCTGGCCAGGGCCTCGCGGGCCCGTTGCGGCACCTCCTGGTCGAAGGCCCAGCGCGACCATTCGCCGCTGTCGCGGTAGGGGCTCCAGATGGGGATGATGCGCTGCGGGGCGAGTTGCGCCAGTTCCAGTGCCAGTGCCGGCGGGGTACCGATCACCACGGCCAGTTCGATATGGTGCTCGGCAAGGATGTCCGCGGCCTTTCGGGCCGGGGTGGTGTCCTTCTGGTTCCACTTGTAATGGATGTGGATGTCCGCCAGCGGCCGGGGCTCGGCGGCCAGGCTGTGGCCGCCCGGCAACAGCAGTGCCGCAAGCAGGGCAAGGCAGCGCAGGGGTGTCATGGAACGGCCTCCGTTATGCAGTCAGCTGGTTGTGCGCGGAGGTCAGCAGCTGCAGCTTGGCATGGCGCGGCAGCCGCTTGATGGCGGCTTCGCGGCGGCTGGCCGAGGCGCGGCTGTGCCCGGCCTCGAGATAGACGACGGCTTCAGGGGTGCGGCCGCGGAAGTAGCGCGCCCCGCGCCTGTCCGCGTGCTGGCGGAAGCGGCGTTCCACGTCCGTGGTGATCCCGGTGTACAGGCTGCCGCCCGCGCAGCGGATGATGTAGACCTGCCAGGATGTGTCCGTGGGCGCCATCATCCCGTCATACTACTTCCATGACAGCCTGAAACCAACCGGCGGCAGGTTGCGGAAATATCATCTCGCAGCTTGATCTGGCGCAAAGCCCGCGGATTGACACAAGGGCGGCAGGGACTAGTTTAGATGATAGGGAGATGGCGTTTTTCATACAGTATGAACCTGGCCTGTCATTGCGCCGGCGCCGGTTGTCATCCCGGCAGGGGTCAATGACGGGTCAGGCACAAGGAGATGCAGGTATGTTTGATACAACCCAGTGTAGTCGTCTTTCCCGGCCCTGGACCGGTATCGTGCTGAGCGCGGGCCTGGTCCTGCTGGCCGCCCCGGTGGCGCAGGCCGAGCCTGTCGGCTATGTCTCGGAAAGCGCCGGCGGCATCGTGCGCAGCGGCTATGGCGAGTGTGTGCATACCTCGAGCTGGTCGGAAGGCCTGGCGATCACGCAATGCGAGCCCGCGCTCGCCGCGGCAGAGCAGCCGGCGGAAACCGAGGTGGCGGCAATGGAGCCCGCGCCGGAACCGGTGCTGCGGCGCATCAACCTGAGTTCGGATACCTACTTCGAGTTTGACCGGGCGGTACTGACGCAGGAGGGCATGGATAAGCTTGATGAGATTGCCCGGACGCTCAGGCAGGCCCGCGACCCCAGTATCCATATCGTGGGTCATGCCGACCGTATCGGTTCCGAGGACTATAACCTCAAGCTCTCGCGCGAGCGTGCCCACGCGGTTGAGCAGTACCTGCTGCAGCGGGGTGTGCCTGCCCGGACCCTGGAGGTCAGCGCCATGGGCGAATCCAGTCCGGTGAAGGAATGCGAGGGCATGCGCGGTCAGGCGCTGATCGACTGCCTCGGGCCGAACCGGCGCACCGAGATCGAGTTCTCCGCCTTCGAGGTCGTCGAGCCGGAGCGCTAGGCCGGCTGTCGCCCGCGCCGTCGGGCGCGGGTTGCGCATGACGCCGCCTGTTCACGAAACAGGCGGCGTTTTTCGTTCCGGCGCCGCCGCCGGCGCTTTCTTCCGGCTCCGGCTTGAATTAATGTGTCGGCAACCGGACGGAATAAGGAATAACAACATGCAGCAGGAGCCCACCTTTCGCGAAAGTGTCAATCTGATGGTCGATCGCGCGATCAGCGCGGTCGGTCTGGATGCGGGCACGGCCAACGCCATCAAGGCCTGCAACGAGGTGCTGCAGGTGCAGTTCCCGGTCAAGATCCGCGGCAAGATCGAGGTCTTCACCGGCTGGCGCGCCACCCACAGCACCCACCGCCTGCCGGCCAAGGGCGGGATCCGCTACGCCTCCTATGCCGACCAGGACGAAGTCGAGGCACTGGCGGCACTGATGACCTACAAGTGCGCCATCGTCGACGTGCCCTTCGGCGGCTCCAAGGGGGCGCTCAATATCGATCCCACTCTGTACGAGCGCGATGAGCTTGAGCTGATCACCCGCCGCTTCGCCCTGGAACTGGTGCGCAAGGGCTTTCTCAATCCTTCCACCAACGTCCCGGCGCCCGATATCGGCACCGGTCAGCGCGAGATGGCCTGGATGGCCGACACCTACAAGCAGCTGCACCCCGAGGACATCAACTACACCGCCTGCGTTACCGGCAAGCCGGTGCATCACGGCGGCATCCGCGGCCGGGTCGAGGCTACCGGCCGCGGTGTGCAGTACGCATTGCGCGAATTCTTCCGCCATTCCAAGGACGTCCGGCACGCCGGGCTGGACGGCGGACTGGACGGCAAACGCATCGTCATCCAGGGGCTGGGCAACGTCGGGTATCATGCCGCCAAGTTTCTGTCCGAGGAGGACGGGGCCCTGATCACCGCCATCATCGAACGTGATGGTGCCCTGATCAATGATGCCGGCCTCAATGTGGAAGAGGTCTATCATCACATCATCCAGCATCACACGGTGCGCAACTTCCCCGGTGGAACATTCGAGGAGAACGGCGCGGCGGTGCTGGAGAAGGAATGCGATATCCTGATCCCGGCGGCGATGGAGGGGCAGATCACCCTGGAAAATGCCGAGCGCATCCAGGCGCGGCTGATCGTGGAGGCGGCCAACGGGCCGGTGACCTACGGCGCCGACGAGGTGCTCAACAAGCGCGGCGTGGTCATCATTCCCGATGCCTTCGCCAACGCCGGCGGTGTGATCGTCTCCTATTTCGAATGGATCCGGAATATCTCCCATATCCGCTTCGGGCGCATGCAGCGCCGCCATGACGAGGTGCGCGGCCACCAGATGGCCGCCTTCCTGGAGGAGATGACCGGAGCCAGTATCACCGACGAGATGCGCAACCGGATCGCCCATGGCGCCGACGAGGTGGACCTGGTGCGTTCCGGCCTGGATGACAGCATGCGTATGGGCTATCAGGAGATCAGCGAGGCCCTGCGTGAGGGCGAGACCATCAACGACCTGCGCACGGCCGCCTATGCCGTGTCCATCCGCAAGATCGCGCGGTCCTATCTGGACGTGGGGCTGTTCTGAGTCAGGAGTGAGGAGGTTTGGTGGCGTAGGATGGGTGAAGCGCAGTGCAACCCATCGCAATCCTTTGTGGCCGGGCGGAAGCATGATGGGTTGCGGCGCAGGCGCCTGCACCCATCCTACGGGTTCGGCCCATCCGCCTGCGGGTTGTCCTGTCGGGGCAGCTCCAGCATGATGTGCCGGCCCAGTGCGTGGCGCATCTGGTCGATGCTGGGCGTCTGCGCCTGGGACGGATGATCGAAGGCCCCGCCGCAGATCAGGGCGCGCACGTCCGCCCGGCCATCCGCATGCAGCCGCATGTGCCAGGCCTGCATGATATCGCCCACGTCCGAGCCGAACAGGCCGATACCGATACCGATGCCGATTCGTCCGGCGACCTGGACGGCCCGGCTGTCCACTACCTCGCTGATGCGCCGTTGCACATCCGTGACAGTGAATTCACCGGCCGGGACCGTCTGCGGGGCATCGCTGACCCGGTTGACCTCCAGCTGGCAGTGCGGGGCGAAATGATTCACGCCGCGCCCGGTGATCCAGCCGTCCTGTAAATACACCCGTGCCGAGCGCGCCGGAATGGTGATCGCCTCGGGCAGGATCACCCGGGTGCCCAGCGGCGGGGGATACCAGGGGCTGGCGGTACCGCGCGGCGCCTGCGTGGCGCAGCCTGCCAGGCCCACTGCCATGGCGGCAATAACGCAGAGTGCGCGGAGGCGCGGAGGCGCAAAGGCAAGGAAATCGAATTTCTCTGCGCCTTTGCGTCTCCGTGTCCTCTGCGTTGACATCGCCACTGCCAGAGAACTACCGGATGGACTCGATGCTGTGACGCCGCTCCAGCACCTGGGGCGTGATCAGGGCATAGCCCTGCTGCTGCCAGTGGGCCAGTTCCGTGATCGCCGACGGTGTGATCACGATGAAATCCTGGAAGTCCTCCCGCCGGTAGCCGTAATCCTCGGCCGCCAGGCCGCACACCCGGAACTCCACGCCCAGCTGGGCGTAGTAGCGCATGCGGGCGACGGCATCCCGGTATTGCTCCTCATTGTGCCGCGCCACGGTGACAATCTCGGTGCCGTGGATGATCACCTTGATGTCCATGAATTCCGGGGCCTGGCCATAGGGCGCCTCGGTCAGGGGGTTCATGAAGGAGCGCAGCCAGTACAGGGCGCTGTTGATCTTGGCCGGTTCGTCAAAATAGAAATCGAACATCACCTTCTGTTCGCCGTAAGGTGTCTGCTCGAAACGGGCGCCGGCGGGGTCGGATTCCGCTGCCGCCGGCGACAGCCAGAGCAGCAGGGTGAGGGCGAGGAGGGTGCGCGGCAGGGTCATGCTGAGCTTCCGGGCAAAGGGGTTGTACCGGCAAGCATAGTCTGTCGTGAAGGCCGGGCAATAAAAAACCCCGCCGGTTGGCGGGGTTTGGCATGCGCCGCAATGGTCCGGGGTTCAGCCCTGGGCCACCACGTTGGCAGCCTGCAGGCCCTTCGGCCCCTGCTCCACGTCGAAGCTGACGGCCTGGCCTTCGGCCAGGGTCTTGAAGCCACTGCCCTGAATCGCGGAGAAGTGCACGAACACGTCATCGCTGCCGTCTGCCGGCGAGATGAAGCCGTAACCCTTGGACTCGTTGAACCACTTAACAGTACCAGTACTCATGTAAATTACCTCAGTAAATCATGTTTCAAAATTGTGAATCTAATTGCAGGTCGAGAAAGGCAAGGTGCAGGAGTAACCAAGAGGGTGCTTCTGGATGACCTAACGAACGTGCAACCAATTCTTTTCGTGGCCGCAGGATGGCGGTGCCCTCGGGCGACCACGCCCTGAAGTATACACGATTATCAAAAAATGCAAGTAAAAATTTCGACCCGCTGCAGCCGGGGGTTGTGCCGTGCATCGGCAGCGGGATCAGTGATATTTATTGGGATAATCCCGGCACGGGGCCTATGGTTGTAAGTACCCCATAACCCGGGAGATACGGCCATGGCTGATGCAATCGCTGATGTAATGATACATGTGGACGAGACCCTGGACCGGGATGCCCTCAAGCGGCTGGAGGCGGCGGTCAGGGAAAACAGCTGCGTCACCAGTGCCGATGTGCCCGAGAACCGGCCGCACATGATGCTGGTGACCTACAACGCCAGGTGCGTCTCCGCCCGGGAGATCCTGCAGCTGGTCACCGGTCAGGGCGTGCATGCGGAACTGGTCGGCATGTAGTACCGCAGTCGCCGCGGTTACTGGTGATCGGCAGCGGGCATGCCGGCCAGGGGCTCATGTACCGGCCAGGCGCTGGCGTCGATGGTGTCGCGGTAGGCGTGCCAGGTGGCATGCCCCAGCAGCGGCAGCAGGAACACGAAGCCCACCAGGGCGGTGGCAAAACCCAGCAGTACGCAGAAGAAGATGATCAGCGCCCAGACCAGCAGCGCGGCCTTGTTGCGCAGCACCGCGTTGGCGCTGGTGATGACGGCGGTGATCGCATCCACTTTGCGATCCATGATCATCGGCAGGGAGAAGGCACTGGCCGTGAACACCACGGCGGCGAATACCGCACCGACGGCGCTCCCGATGGCCAGGAAGCCGGCCAGATCGCGCAGACTGTAATCCCCCTGCACCGGGAAGAATACATGCACCATGGTGGCCGCCCGGGCCCAGATCAGAAAGATCACCAGCAGCACCGTGGAGAAGATCAGCAGATCCTTGAGATGCCGCCCGCCCTCACGCAGGCAGTAGCCGGGCACAGGGCGCCGACCGGCCTCGATCTGGCAGCTGAACGAGTACAGCCCCAGCGCCAGCACCGGGCCGACGAACAGGAAGCCGGTGGCCAGTCCCAGGTACAGTCCGAGGGCGCCGAAACGCCAGCTCAACAGCGCGATCAGGGCGCTGAGCAGTGCCATGACCGCCCCGTAGCCCAGGCTCAGCGCCGGGGCGCGACGCATGTCTTCCAGGCCGGCGCGCAGCCAGCACAGCGGGGCGGTGAGTTCCAGCGTACGCGCCGGGGCGGCGAAGGGCAGGGCATCGGCGTCCGGCCCATCCTCGGGTTCGACCATGGTGACCTCGCCGTCTGCGATATTCCGTTGCAATCCCGACAGGGTGATTCAGACAGAGAGAATCGGTCGAGGTGAGGTGAAATTCAAGCCGCAGCGGCGGACCCGGCGCCGGTTGAGCGGAATCAATGTCAGTGATTTTTACAGTCGTGTTCAGGCGAATATAAAATTGCATTGAATATCAGTGTCCTGCGATTTCTGCATGATTCATGCATGCTGAGCAAACCACTATATATTCCACCCAGGCCGCGGTCCGGGTGCCAGCAAGGAGAAACCGAAATGAAACTGATAACAACACTCGCACTGGCGGCAACCGGGGTGCTGGCTTCCGTCCAGGCGCATGCCGTCGCCGTGGACCTGACCGGCTGGACGGCCGAAGGCGGCAGTTCCTCCTGGAATGTCCAGGCCGGCAATGATTCGGTGCTGCAGACCGTCAACGGCGCGCCCACGGTCTTCTTCGATCCCACCGCCACCAGCAGCCAGGGCACGGCCCTGAGCGGCAATATCCGGGTCGGCTCCGACGGCGATGACGATTTCATCGGCTTCGTGCTCGGCTACAACAGCGGCGAGATCTTTTCCTCCAGTGCCGATTTCTATCTCATCGACTGGAAGCAGGGCGATCAGGCCGGCTGGGGTCAGGGCCTGGCCATTTCCCATGTCACCAACGGTTCCAACGGCAATACCACGGGCACGGGCGGCTCCTACTGGCAGCACACGGCCGGTGAGGTGAACCTGATCACCCGGGCGAACAGCCTGGGCAATACCGGCTACGCCGACCTGGTCGACTATGCCTTCAACATCATCTTCACCAGCAGCCTGATCGAGGTGAGCGTCAACGGCACCACCGAGATCAGCATCACCCCGGCAGACGTTGCCGGTGTGTCCAGCTTCTCGGATGGCA
>PABG01000022.1 GCA_002699185.1 Gammaproteobacteria bacterium
ATGGCAGTGGTGAATCGCGTGGAAAAACGTCTGGACGCCACACTCGCCTCATTCGAAAGTACGGGGCAGCAATGGAGTCGACTTGGGCAGAACCTGAATCAGATTCTTGAGGCGACTGGTCCGGATGGTGTATCTACCATGCAGCAGTCGGCACTGGCGCTGGAACAGTTCACAAAGACCATGCGCGCCGCCGAGGAAACCCTGGCGGGACTCAAGCCGGGCAAATACCGTTTTGTGGTGACCAACAGGGCGGAGAAGATGGTGGGCTTCTGGCTGCAGGACAATGAGACCCACGAAATGCTGGACCGTTTCCCGCTCGAGCCGGGTGAGACCCGGGAGACAGTGGTGACCATCACGGAAAACGGTTTCCGCTACCGCTGCCCGATCAACCCGACGCCCTGGTATTCCGTGGGTGTGTCCAGGTGACCATCAGGCCCGCACCGCTGCCGGTGCGGGCATTCGCATGAAAGCATGACTTCATTCAGCGGACAGGCCTGGCGAGGAACGCCGATCAATTCCGCTCGCCGCGCCCGCCGGCCACATCTTCCCCTGTTGTTGCCGCTGCTGTCGCGGATATCGGGGTCGGCACCTGCATCCAGCAGGTGTTCGATGCATTGCGCATGACCCTCGCGTGCGGCCCAGATCAGGGCGGTCCAGCCCATCGTGGTGTCGGTCAGGTCGACGACATTGTTTTTCAAAATGAAACAGATGGCGTTTGTTTTTCAGCTGGTTGCGCCCGGACTTCCATGCTAAGTTTCTGTTGACCAGGCGGAGGATCGCCTGCAACAACCCTGCTGGCGGGCAGCGCGCCCGGCCGGCAGCCTTACAGCATGAACCAGCCGCGGCGCATGGAGCAGGCATCCCGCCACGGCTGGAATCGACCAACAGATGCGAGGACTCGAGATGGGACATGCACTCAAAGCCGCAGGCGGTTTGTCACTGCTGTTGTTCGGCGCCACGGCATTCGCCGCTGAGCCGGAACTGTACTTCATCACCCCCGTCGATGGGGCTGTCGTGGAAAGCCCGGTGACCGTCCGCTTCGGACTGAAAAACTTCGGCGTGGCGCCGGCGGGGGTGGAAAAGGCAGGTACGGGCCACCATCATCTGGTGGTCGATGCCGATCTGCCGCCGCTGGATCAGCCGATTCCTGCCACTGAGAACTACATCCACTTCGGCGGCGGGCAGACCGAAACCAGCGTCGAACTCGAACCCGGCAAACACACCCTGCAACTGCTGATGGGCGACCACCGGCATATTCCGCATGACACGCCGGTGGTGTCGGAAAAAATCACCATTACGGTCAAGTAGTATTTAGTAAAGGGGCGGTGTCGACTGAGAATTATTTCAAGGCACATCTTTTGTTTATCCGCAGGCCACGGATTAGCGGTTGAATAGTCAATATATTGCAAGGGAGTTGCAAAGCCCGGAAAGCTCCGTATGTGTCTGGCGGGTGTCCTGACGCATGTCATCCAGCATGGCAATAATCGGGATGCCTGCTTTTTTCATGAGAACGATTAATCGCTTCTACTGCCAGAGCCTGACCGGGGGTGGCGCCCGCTACGGCGTCGCAGTTCTCGGCCAGAGATGCCGAGCGGACTGCTTCTCAGTTGTCACCGACCCTTTTCGGGCTTTCAAGCCCGCACCCATACCGATACGGGTGCGTTGGGAGGGTCGCTGTTGAGTGCTGTGCAGACCCTCGAGATCGACGATTACCGATAGGAACAGGATGTGGGATGAACGGGAAAAGAATTCGAGAGTCATGATTCAGTCATTGCCGTCGCTCCCGCTCGTGGCGGAGCTCGCAGCCAGTTTCGCTTTCAATGCCGCCATCAGTTCGATCAGATACGTGTGCACGGCATGTCTGGCAACCCACTCTGGTACCAGTCCGCCCGGCACCAGGGTGATCCGGTAGACGGCCTCCAGTCCTCCGCGTGACCGGAGGATGTCCCAGCAGCCGCTGAAGGCCGCCACCGGCACGGCGCCATTGTTTGCCGGCAGCTCGAATCTTTCGCTGAGTCGCCACTCGACCCGATAGTGTCCGGTTGCCGGGTCGCTGGGACGATCGGTGCTTTCCAGTACATAGTGCCGGTCGCGCACGGGCGCCGGATAATTCAGTCGCTGATATACCCAGACGCGATGCCGGGTCCGCTCCAGTACGAGGCTGCGCTCGACGTTGGGGATTACATCGGCAAAGTGTTCATATTCCCAGATCAGTCGATACAGCGCCTGCGGTGACGCCTGCCAGCGTACGCGCACTGCTACCTCTGGCGGTGTGTCGGTGGAGGTGCGCTGATACAAGCGCATATCCGCGCTCCGATGCGCCAGGGCCCAGGCAGGTCCGGGCGGCGGCTGGGCATCACAGGCATAGAGTGACTCCGATGTACCGTGTGCTATGGAGGCGGTGAGCAGCAGCCAGGCAGCGCCAAGTGCGGTAAGTACCGGTGTCATTGAGGTTCCAGGCGTTGTGGACGGGGCGTCAACCTGAACTATAGTTCAGGGTTTCGGTCTCACTGATACCTGCCGCCACGCGGTGCCGCGCGACAGGGTCAACTGCATACGCTGCTGGCGAAGGAGGTGGATAATGCAGCTTCAACCCGAGGAAAATGCCCGCTATCGTCGGGCGATGGGGCACCTGCTGGTGCTGTATACGCAGGTGGATCAATTCATTATGGAGGCCTGCGCGGCACGCATCGCATCCGCGCCCGATGACACGGCCAGGCTCGGACTTGCCAAGCAGGTGGGTGACGAAAGTCGGCACGTCAACATCCAGAAACGCTGGATGCAGGCGTTCGGCGTTGAGGCCGAAGCGGTGATCAGCGATCAGTCCCTGGAACGGCTCAAACAGGTCTTCGCCGATCTGGATTGGGTCGATTACCTGACGGATCTGTACTTGGTGATCGAGGCCCTGGGATCGCAGGCAGTCGAGGAGGTGGTGCCGCTGACCGATCCCGGCACCCGTGAATCCCTACGGATTCCGCTTGAGGACGAACTGGATCATGTTGCCTTCGGGCTGTCGCAGCTGCGAGAGGCTCTGGCGGCGCTGCCCCCCGCCGAGCGTGAGGCCCGGCTGCAGGCCATCCCGGGGCGCGTCGAGACACTGGTCGCCAGGCTTGCCGAACTGGAGTTGCCGGTGCTTGGCTGGTTTGCCGACGTCGGTTGCGATCCGCAGATGCTGGTGTCGGTGCTGCATCGGCGTCGGGATGCGCTGCTGGAGAGCCTCGCCGCCTGAAAAGCCGGGTACGGAATGGTCGGCGGTAATGTCCCTCGGCGGGCACGGTTCCCGCCGGGGGCGGTGCTACCTGTTCACCATCCGTGACTGACGCGACCACCAGAATCTGCCCAGCATCAGCAGTACCGCAATCACCAGCAGCACGATGATGATGCGCAGCAGCCGCAGCGTCGGCGTGCAGCAGTCCCTGCCTTGCGGATCCGTTCCGGTGAAGTCCGGGTGCGCCAGCACTGTCTTGCCCAGCACCTGCTCGCGGGTGAACTGGCCGCCGCGGGCGCTGCTGCCGGAGGCGCGGAACAGGAAGCTGTAGCCGCCGGCCTGCAGGGTGTGGGTGAACGCCCCGCCGTATTCGCCGTCGCCGGCCTCACCGTCGTTGTGCATACCGTCGTCATGCAATGTGAGGGGGCTGCCGAGCGCGCCGTTGGGCAGGGTGGGGATCGCCTCGACCGCGGCGCCGGGCACCGGCACGCCTTCCTCGGCCAGGGTCGCGTTCAGTCCGATGCGGTCGCCCGGATAGGCCGGTTGCGGCGAGACGAAGGCGAACATGCGCAGGTTGCTGCCCGCGGCGACGGCCACGGCATAGGAGACCGGCACCCCGGTCTTTTCCTGGACGCGCTTCTTCCCGTCACTCATCCAGACAAACCCCTGATGCGCGACCTGCAGCTTCCACACCCCCTGGTAGCGTTGCGGGGCGTCGGTGGGCAGCTTCAGCCTGAACAGGCGCGCCGTCGGCAACTCCTCCACGCTCTGGCCGAAGCCGTTCGGCGGCGAGGCGGTCGGGAAGGCCGTGCCATCGGGGGCGATGACGGTGTAGGGCAGCACGCCCTGCTTGAACATCAGCGCGATGGTGACCTCCTTGTCCGCCGGGATGAGCGGGATGGGCGTCTCGAAGGTCTGTCCCGGCGCGATGGTGTAGATCGGGTCCAGCACCGGCTGCTGGCCGAGCAGGGTGGTGGCCACCTGCAGGAAGAATTTCTCGACATCGAACACGTTGAGGCCGGTCAGGTCGCCGGTGTACTGGCTGGTGCCGCCGGAGCGGTTGGCGATATCGGTCAGGCGGGCGGTGTCGACGTCCTGCTGCCGGCCCAGGGCCAGTGAGTGGACGCCCACGCCCGGCGGCAGTGCGATGGTGTTCAGGTCCACCGGTCCGCCGGACGTCTGCGCCGGGGTGTTCTCCTTGCCGTCGCTGACGATGAGCGCGGCACGCACATCCCGGCCGGCATCGGTGAGCTGGCCGAAGCCTTCCAGCAGCCCGGCAGCGATGGAGGTCGCCCCGGAGGGGTTGAGGTCCGGCGAGTTGCTGACCGTGTCGATCAGGTCGGCCCGCGTCTGGGGGTCGATCGGGGTCAGCGGTTCCAGCAGGCTGGCCTGGGTGTTGTAGCCGACGATGGCGGCGCGGTCGCCGGCGCTCTCGCGCAGCAGCTGCAGGAACAGGGCGCTGGCACGGCGCAGGGTCTGGGCCTTGCTGCCGTCGGCGGTGGGCTCGTTCATGCTGCCGGAGCGGTCGAGGATCAGCGCCACATCCAGGGTCTTGCCGGGGGTGACGCTGCCCTCCAGGTCGACCGTGCGGGTGGGCGGGACATTGGTGTCGTTGATGTTGGTGATGTCGAAGGTCCCGTTATAGGGGCCGCCGTCCGGGGGCTGGGCGTCGAAGGTCGCGCGGAAGGTGCGTTCGCTCATCGGCGCGATGGTGATGTTGCGCGGGGTCTGCTGGCCCACGCCCGGCTGGTTGGGCTGGTCGCTGTAGCTGAAGCGGGCGTCGCCGGCCACATCGACGGTGAAGGTCAGAGGCGCATCACCGGGATTGCGGATGCGGATGCCCTTGCCGTAGCGATAGCCCTGCTCGACCTCGCCGTAGTCGAGCCGGTTCAGCCCCGGGTCCATGACGAACCGGGGTTGCGGGATATGTCCGGTGCCGGTCAGGCTCACGGTCCGGGTGGGACTGACCGGGTCGTTGGTGGTGAAGATGAGGCTGTCATTGAATACCTGGGCCGCGCCGGGCGTGAAGCCGACGGTGAGCGTGGTGGACTGGCCGGCGGGGATGGCGGCAATGGGGCCGGCCGGCGTCAGGCTGAATTCGGCCAGCGTCGGCCCCGTCACCGGCTGGAAGGTCAGGTCGATCTCGCCGGTGTTGCTCAGTATCAGGCTGCGGGTCGCCGCCGTGCCGACATTGACCTGGCCGAAATCGAGGCCGCCGGCATTGAGCGTGAGTTGTGGCACGGGGTCACGCGACTCCGCCTGGCAGTTGATCGCGGTCGGACCGACCGCGGGGTTGCGGGTGATCGCCATGTCCTCGTTGATGACGGCGATCTGCCCCGGCGGGTTCTGCGGATTGAGCTGAATGCTGACCGCTGTCGAGTCGCCGGGCATGAGGGTGAAAGGGGTAAAGCCCGCGGGGGTGCAATGCGTCGTGGTGGCAATGGCGCTGACCTCGACCGCGTCGTCGGCCGGGCCGCCCGGGTTGCTGAACGTGACCTGCAGCTGCGGCGACTGGTTGTTCGCCACCTCGCCGAAATCGATGGCTTGCGGAGTGACCTCAAGCAGGGCCTGCGGCAGGGCGCAGTCCTGGGTCACGTCGGGAAAGTTCTGGCGGCTGCGGGTGATGCGCAGGCCGGTGGCGTTGCCGCCCGAGCCCAGCACCTCGGCCGTGGTCTGATCGCCGGGGTCGCGGTTGAACGGGATCATGCCGCACAGGTGCCTGCCGGTGTCACCGCGGTACAGGGCGATATCGAAGGTGTCGTTGATGGCCGCATCGGCATGCGCGGTCAGGGTGAACAGCACCAGGGCGTCGCTGCTGCGGCGGATCTGCACATTGGGCTGGTTGGTCAGGAAGGCCTGGTGGTTGACCAGGGTCTGCACCGGATCGGCCGTGTCCAGCCGTTTGAAGACGAGGCTGGTCCGATTCTCGATGTTGGTGGAGGAACTGCTGCGGATCAGCAGGCCGTCGCTGCCGATGAAGGCGTGCGCGGCCTGCTCGGTGGAGGCGCCGAGCAGGCCGGGGGCGGTGAAGGTGAAGTCCGCCATTCCGGGACGGCTGACAGTGAAGCTCATGCCGTTGCGGGTCAGGCTGTAGGGGCCGCTCGAGGCGGAGGTCGAGGCGTTGAACTGGATGCTGTCGTTGATCGGCCCGGGTGCGGGGTTGAACTGGGCCGAGGCGCTGAAGGGCAGTATCCAGCACAGCAGTATCATAAGTAATGAGTGGATTTCACGGGCGTGCGCCATCCGGTGCCGAACAGTGTGATACATCATCGCCTCCCTGGATAATGCCTGCTGTGCGCGTGGATATAGCTAAGTTAGACCAGCGCCCGGGGAATTCCAGTTACGGGGGAAATATTTTTCCTGCGGGACAGGGGCTGGATATCCGGGGTTGCTCAACAGGGGAGGCGCTGGGTTGCATGTGATGGACGGCGTGCGCCTGGAGTCTGATGCGGGCGCCATGTTTCTGACTGCCGAGGGTGCGGGCTGGTGCGGCGGATCTGAGCTGGGGCACGAGGTCAGATGCCGATACCGGCCCGGGATGCGTTGCGCCCGGTGTGTTGTGCCGCGGCGAAAAAGGATGTATATATTTCCTGTACTGCCTCCATCCCGGATGGGGATGTGTCATCTGGTGCGGGTGACAATAATAACAATAAACGATTCCAACGGATGTGAATCGTCGTTCTGATCCTGCCTTCGCCGAGCCAGTTTAATCTGCAAATGTTGTGATGCATGACTACGAGACCGTCCGCCTCGCCCGTCAGAGTACCCTTTTACTCCCAGTTGATGATCTACCCTGGGCTGGTGCTTGCCGTTTCGCTCTTTCTCCCTGAGGGCTTCACGTACATACACCTTCCGCTGCATGCGGTACTGGAGGCCTACGGGGCGCTGGTCGCCCTGTTCGTGACCAGCCTCATACTGCTGTTCCATCGCGACCAGCGTATCTCTGAGATGCCGCTGGCGGTCCCGCTGGGTTTGACCACGATGGGGCTGCTCGACATGTTTCATGCCGCCGTGGAGCCGGGTGAGGCCTTTGTGTGGCTGCACAGCCTGGCGACCTTTGTCGGCGGCCTGATGTTCGCAACGGTATGTACATCGTTCGGCCGCAGGCCCGCCTCGGAGAACCTGGTTCCGCTTGCTGTCAGTGCGCTGGCCGTCATCGCTGTGGCGGTGCTGTCGCTGGGGCAGGCGCAATGGGTTCCCGCGATGCTGACGGACGGGGAGTTCACGCTGTGGGCGCGCATGCTCAACCTGGTGGGCGGCGGGTTGTTTCTGTTCGCCGCCTATCAGCTGAACCGGCTCTATGATCGTCAGGGCGAGAAGAATCACCGCCTGTTCGCCCTGCATTGCGCCCTGTTCGGCACGGCGGGTCTGCTCTTCGAGTTGTCGACGATATGGGATGCCGCCTGGTGGTGGTGGCATATCATGCGCCTGCTGGCCTACAGCGTTGCGCTCGTGATCATGGTGCAGCGCATTCTGGGGACGCTGTCCGAGCACGAGAAGCAGAAGCGCATGCTGGACGGGATTTTCAACAACACGTCCTCGCTCATGTATGTCAAGGATACGCAGGGGCGTCACCTGCATGTCAACCGGCGCTATCTGGATCTGTTCGGCCTCATACCGTCGCAGATACTCGGGAAGAAGGATGACGAGCTGTTCCCGCGGGAGGTGGCGGAGGTGTTCGAGTGCAATGACCGCGAGGTGCTGGAGAGCGGTCATCTGCTTCAGTTCGAGGAGCGGGCGCCGCATGATGACGGCGTGCATACCTATCTGTCGCTCAAGTTTCCGCTCAGAGACAAGTACGACCAGACCTACGCCATTGCCGGGATCTCCACCGACATCACCGAACACAAGCGGGTCGAGCAGCGCCTGATCGAGATGGCGCACTACGATGAGCTCACCGGGCTGCCGAATCGCAACTATTTCATGCAGCACCTGGCGCAGCATATAGAAATCGCCCGCCGCCACGGCAGCCTGCTGGCGGTACTGTTTCTGGATCTCGACCGGTTCAAGAACGTCAACGACACGCTCGGCCATCCCTGCGGTGACAGTCTGCTTAAACAGGTCGCGGTGCGGCTGAGCGGCCTGATGCGGCGGGAGGATATCGTCGCCCGCCTCGGCGGCGATGAATTTGTCTGTCTGCTGCCGAGCGTTGAGCATCGGGAGCAGGTTGCGCAGGTGGCAAAGAAGATCATCGATGCGCTGTCCCGGTCGTTCGATGTGGACGGGCATGAACTCAGTGCCTGTTCCAGTATCGGCATAAGTCTGTATCCCGACGACGGCAGCGATGTCGATACATTGATAAAACACGCGGATTCCGCCATGTATAGGGCCAAGGATCAGGGTCGCAACCGCTACGAATACTATACGCACGAACTCACCCGCCAGGTGTCGGAGCGATTCCGGCTGGAGCGCGATCTGCGCCGTGCCATCGAGCGCAACGAACTGTACCTGGTGTGGCAGCCCCAATTCAGCCTGGCCTCGGAGGAATTGATCGGGGCGGAGTGTCTCATCCGCTGGCAGCATCCCGAGCACGGCCTCGTATCCCCGGCCCAGTTCATCCCGCTGGCCGAGGAGAGCGATCTCATTCTCTCGATCGGGGACTGGGTGCTGTGCTCGGCAATCAAGGTCATGTCGCAGTGGCAGGCGCGCGCGCCGAACCTGAAGGCGTCGATAAATCTGTCGCCGAGGCAGTTGTCCGCCGCGGGTCTGTCGGAGCGTATCCGCTCGCTGACCGAGCAGTACGGTGTGAGTCCGGGGCTGATCCAGCTCGAGCTGACGGAGAGCGGGCTCATGGAAAGCCAGAATGTGAATGCCTGGCTGCAGAAGGAAGCGGCCGCACTGGGGCTGCTGCTGTCAATCGACGATTTCGGTACCGGCTACTCATCCCTGTCACGGCTCAAGGCGCTGCCAATCAATCAGCTCAAGATCGACCGTTCCTTTGTCATGGACATCCCTGAAGACAAGAACGACATGGCCATTACCCGTTCGATCATCGGACTGGCGCGCGGACTCGAGCTGGAAGTGGTGGCCGAGGGTGTGGAAACGGCATACCAGGCGCAGTTTCTGCGCGAGGCCGGCTGTGATATTGCCCAGGGCTACTACTACAGCAGGCCGATCAGTGCGGCCGAATTCGCGGCGCGCTACCTGGGCAAGTGAAACGGCCTGGTCGGGTATTGCCGTGATGGCCCGGCGGCACGACATCGATTACCATTGCCGGAACCAGGAATGACAGGGTATACCGTCACCGGTCAGACACATGGACTCGATACCGATACTCGCCGGCGTGTGGCAGTCCCTTTCCGCATTCTTCCAGTTCGATCCGGAACTGCTGGCCGATCCCGAGGTGGGCATCCGGGTGTCGCTGCAGCTTGTCCTGCTTGCCGCCTCCGCATTCTTTTCGGGCTCAGAGACCGCGCTGTTCTCGCTCTCGCGCCTGGACCTGCATAAACTCAATCGCGAGCGCCATCCCCGCTCGGCGCTGCTGCATGCGCTGCTGGATTCCCCGCGCAAGCTCATCATCTCCATCCTGTGTGGCAACGAGCTTGTCAATATCGCCGCGGTCGCGAACATGACGGCATTGCTGGTGCTGCTCTACGGCCCCGAGCGCGCCGGAATCCTCAGTATTGTCATCATGGTGCCGCTGCTGCTGGTCCTGGGCGAGATCACGCCCAAGACCATTGCGGTGGCCAATCCGGTCAGGCTCAGTACAGGTGTGGTCGCCGCGCCTTTGAGCCTGTGGGTGCGCCTGATCTCCCCTGTGCGCTGGGCCCTGCGCGGTGTGGCCGACCGGATCACGACCTGGATTGTCGGCGAGGAGCGTGCCGCGGAGCATATTCTGCGGCTGGATGGATTCCGCGGCATTGTCGACGAAATCGCCAGCGAGGGCGAGCTGCACGCCACCGAGCGCATCCTCATCCACCAGCTGCTTGACGCCGGTGCGACGGAAATCGTTGAAATCATGACCCCGCGCACGCGGGTGAGCTTCATCGATGCCGGGCAGAGCGCGGGTGAGATGATTGCCCGGTTCCGGGACATCCGGCATTCCCGCGTGCCCGTCTATCAGGGGCATCCGGACAATGTCGTGGGGTTCATGCGCATCGAGACCGTGCTGCCGCTGGTCATGGAAGGGGTCGACCCCGCCGGGCTGGAGCCGGCCGATCTCATCAGCCCGCCGATCGTGGTTCCGCCGACCAAGAAGGTCGACGAGATGTTCGATTATTTCCGCATCAACAATGCGCGCGCCGCAGTCGTGCTGAGCGAGTTCGGCGGGGTGGAGGGGATCATCACCCTGCGTGATGTGCTGACCTTCATCTTCGGCCATCTGTCAGGCGAGCTCCATGGGCAGGAACTCTATGCGATCAGGGACGAGGATGCGTACGAGGTGCAGGGCGATATGAAGCTGGTGGATTTCAACAATCTCACCAATTTCGCCATCCACGATCCGCGCATGACTACCATCGGCGGGGTCGCCTTCCGCCATCTCGACCGCCTGCCGCAGGTCGGCGACGAGGTGGTCGTCGAGGGCTATGTCCTCACCGTGCTGGAGGTCGCCGAACAACGCATCATCCGTCTGCGCGTGGCGCGCCGGGGCGCCCCCGCCGCGCCGGTCCCGGAGCCGAGGTAGGGCCATGGAAATCCTTCTCATCATCCTGGCCATGATTCTGCTGTTGCTGCTGGAGGGGTTTTTCTCGGGTTCCGAGATTGCCCTTGTGCATGCCGAGAAGGTCCGGCTGCACGCCGAGGCGAACAAGGGAAACAGGGGGGCACGACTGGTGCTGGAGCTGTTTGAACGCCCCGATATCCTGCTTACGACCACGCTTGTGGGGACCAACATCTCGGTAGTGACCCTCACCACCCTGGGGACGCTGCTCATGATCCGCCTGTTCGGTGATTACGGGGACATCTATGGCGTGCTGATCTACGCGCCCCTGTTTCTGGTCCTGGGGGAGATCGTTCCGAAAAGCGTGTATCAACAGAATGCGGATCAGCTGGCGCCGCGGGTGATTTATCCGCTCAGGGTGTTCAAGATCCTGCTGTATCCGGTAATCCTGGCATTTTCCAGTGTTGCCCGGCTGGCCGCCCGCCTGGCCGGTGAGAACCTGAGCGAGCAGCATCTGTTCATAACCCGCCAGCAGATCGGCAGCGTTGTGGAGATGGCCAACCGCAGTGCGCACGTCGACGTCTTCGACAAGGAGCGGATCTCCAAGGCGGTGCGTTTTGCCGATACCAGCGTCGGCGATGCCATGCGTCCGATCGCCGAACTCATCGCGATCGATGGCGACAGCGAGGACATGCGCGAGGCATTCCGTCTGGTGGGCAAGTACGGCTACAACCGGCTGCCGGTGTATCGGGGCAATGTCGGCAATATCACCGGGATACTGACCCTCACGGTCTGGGACCTGATGGAGGGGAGCAAGCGCCGGCAGCCGCTGTCCGCATTGGTGCGTCCCGCCCTGTACGTTTCGCCGCAGCAGAATGTCGCCGAACTCATGCCGCAGCTGAAGGAACGGGAAGACAGCATGGCAGTGGTGGTCGACGAATTCGGCTCCGCGATCGGAATCATTACAATGGAGGACATCATGGAGGAAGTGGTGGGCGAGATCCGGGTCGGCTACGACTTCGATGAATACCGGCCACGCCGCAGGGCGCATTACCGGCGGCTGGACGACGGCGGCTATGAAGTCGATTCGCGCCTCCCGGTGGGGGATGTCAATGAACTGCTGGAAACCGACCTGCCCACGACCGAGGCCCATACGATCGGCGGCCTGGTCGAGGCCCGCCTGCGGCATATCCCGGTCGTGGGCGAGTCCATTACCCAGGCGGGATGGACCTTCACCGTGACCGAGGCCAGTGAGCGGGCTGTCATCAAGCTGCGCATCAACGAGAGCAGGGGGTGAGCCGCGCCGGGGTGCCATGGCGGCTTACCGGCCGGATCCGCCCAGGGTTGTCCCGGGCCCAGGCCGAGCCCTCCGCCCTGAAGATCAACCGTAATCAATGGAGTTGCAATCATGTTCATCGTCGCCAACCGGGTGCCTGTCGCGGCGGGCTGGGAAGAGACCTTTGAGGAGCGCTTTCGCCACCGTGCCGGTCAGATCGACAAGCAGCCCGGCTTCGTGCGCATGCAGATACTCCGGCCCCAGACGGAGGGCGCGCCCTATGTGGTCCTGACCACCTGGAAGGACAGGGCTGCCTTCGAGGCCTGGGTGGGCAGCGAGGATTTCAAGCTGGCCCACCGCAATCCCATGCCGAAGGAGGCCTTCGACGGCGGGGGCGGGATGGAGATGCACGAGGTCATCCTGGAGAGTGAGGCCGCCGCGGACTGACGGCAGTCAGTCCGCAGGCCGGCTAGCGGCGCTGGATGCGGACGATGTAGGGCGTGGCGTCGTCGTTGTCGAAGTCGTGCTGATAGTCGCCGCTGTCGCCCATGATCAGGATCTGTTCCGTGGCCGGGTGATACACCAGGTGTCTGCCGTCGGCGGCGCCGATATCGATCGGCTGCCAGGCCCCGTGCTCCAGCCAGTAGAGCCAGGCGGATTTGCTGCAGCCCCAGTCATAGATGAACAAGGCGTCGAGATGCGCGAGATGGAGTGTGTAGATCCATTCCCGCGCCTGGGGATGGGGGCAGGCCGGCGCATCCCAGGGCAGGGCGGCGACATCCCGGATGCGGCGCCGGTCGATGTCGAAGGCGATCAGGCTGTTGTTGCGGAAATCGACGTTGTAGATGCTGCGCCCGGCAAGGGCGGTGTAAACGGCATGCCGGCGACTGCGCATGCCGCCACGCAGTTTCTCCCATTCATGGGTCTGCGGGTCCCAGGCCAGGACATTGCCGCCGCGCGGTCCCAGCAGATAGACCTTGTCGGTGCCGGCGTCATAGACGGCGAACTCGACGGTGCGCGGCGGCGGATCCTGATCCTTGCGCAGGTGCCACTTCCCCGTCTGTGGATCGAAGCCCATGACCTGCTTGTCCAGGCCGTCGCAGTCGGTGCCGAAGTAGCGTTGCTGGCCGGGCAGCGCCCAGAATCGCTCGCGCCTGGAATCCCAGACCCAGCCATGCTGGTCCGGATGGCCGAAGGTGAAGTTGTCGGGCGTGCAATAGGGCATGACCAGCCGCCACTCACCGGTGCGGATGTCATAGCTGAAGATCTCCTGGCGGGCGGAGTGGAGAAAATGCGGATACTCGCGGCCGGATGGGCCCGCGTAGCCGAAATCGCCGCCGTGCCAGTAGATCAGGCCATCCTGAGGATTCACCGTCAGCCGGCCGTGCTTCATGGCATTGCAGGGGCCCTCGTGGCAGGTCGGGGGGCGGCGTGCCTCGACCTGGATGTCCAGCGGGATCTGCGCAAATCCGTTGTTGTACCGCTCGGCGCCGGCCGGGGGAGCGAGGCCGGTGGCACTCAGGGCGAGGACACTCAGGGCGAGGCATGCCCCTGCCCGCAGGGGACCGCTGCCGGCGTGCAGCCGGGACAGGCGCGCACGGATTGTCGCTGATGCCCGCATGCGATTCAGGATAGATGCGATCGGGAGAAATTACAGGGGCTGCCCCCGTATTCCTGTGCCGCCCTCAGTCGACGATCGCCCGGGTGGGGGAGGGCGTTTTGGGCCCGGGGGCGGGCGCATGGCGGACGGGCGGTTGATCGGGATGGGGGTGCGGACGCACGTGCGGGCCGGGGTGCGGCCGGAGGGGGTGCGGGAAGACGAGCCAGGGTGCCGAGTCACGGGGCGCGTCGTCTCCAGGCGCTGTCGCCTGACGTGTCTGCAGCGCCTCCACTGCCGCCTGCTCACGCTCCAGGCGCAGGCGCTCCCGTTCCAGGCGGGCGGCCTGCAGACGCTCGGCAACGTCGAGGACCGCGCGATAGTCGCCTGCGGCGGCTGGCTGTGCAGGCGGGGGCGGCGGGAGCTCAAGTGTCTGATAATCCAGGTGCGCGGGCGGCGCTGTATCGCTGTAGTGCGTCCCGCCGTCGGCGTCCCGCCAGGTATAGACGGGCCCGGCCGTCACACCAGCAGCGCCCCAGCTGCAGATGACGGCCATGATTTTCAATAGCTTGTGGCTGGTGCTGGGCATCGGTGCCTCGGCTGCGTCCTGCCTGTTTCAGCAGATTGCTGTGTGATTGGACCGTATCGATTGCGGACGGTTCATGCATCCGTCGATGTTCTATAGTTCACCCCATAGGGGGCTGAGTGAGCGGGTATGGCCCATGAAGCCGGCGGCAGTCATTGTTCTCTCCCTGGTCATTGCCGGTTGTGCCGGAGAGGCAGCCGTGCAGTCCGGAAGCGGATCTTCGGACGCCGCGCTGATTTCCGCCGCTGCACCCATGCAGCGAACCCGGCAGTACCACGGCATGCGCGGTGGTTTCGATTTCATTGCCTACCAACTGCGTGCGATCGCCCTGCCCGGCGGCGAGCGCCGGCATGAACTCCATGTCCAGCTCACCTATTCGGGGCTGCGGCGGGACTACCGGCATGCCAGGGTCGATGCTGCCGGGAACAGGGCTTTCAGTATGCAGGTTCAGGAAGCGGTCAGCTGCCCCGAACATCGGATCGGGCCGCCCTGCGACACCCGCGTGCGGCTCACGATTCCATTGGATGAGGCGTTATTGCGCTCCCGCGCCGACACCGGCCTGCAGATCGTGCTGGTCGCGGAGAATGCGCAGGAAAACGCACTCTTTCTCGAGTCGGCCTATATCACCGCCTACCTGGCCGATGCCGGCTGAATGTGTCCATATATTTAACAGTTAGTGCTTTCCGCTATCGGGGGCGGCTGCACCGTAGCCGAGCAACACCATGATTAGATAAGGTTATTGTCCAGGATTGCCATTGGTGGCACTGAAGTTGCTATCTCCTTATTGAAATGCGGATCCAGAAGCGCCCGACCCGGGCAGGCCAACTCAAATAAACACTCGCCAAGGAGTGCATCATGAAAACCAGATTCCTAGCGCTTTCCCTCTGCGGTACCTGTCTGCTGGGGACGTCCCTGACGGCCCAGGCGGTGGCGTACGATGTCCTGTGGTGGGACTCGACGCCGTCATACGCCGGACAGGCCCCGGACAGCAACCGCCAGGCGATGTCCGACTACCTGACCAACTTCGGTGGCGGCGGCCAGTTCAACAGCAACTATGTCAGCAGCGAAACCCCCGGTACCCTGGCGGCCCATCTCGGCTCCAACAGCTATGATGTCATCGTCTTCGATGCCACCAGTGCGTCGGCCAAATTCAATGCAGCCGACATCACGGCCATCCAGAATCACTACAGCAGCAAATCGAACCTGCTGCTGGACGGCAGCCTGTATATCCGCAGCATCAATTACAATTCCACGACCACGTTTCCGGGGCCCAACGGCGCCACCGGCGGGCTGACGGCGAACGAGGTCTATCAGCTGGGCGTGCGCGGCGGCGGCATCATGATCGGTACCGACCATACGGGGTTCCAGGTCGATGCCAACCAGGTGCTCGGCGGCCTGGTGCCGGGGGCGGCCTTCTCGGGCATCACCTACCCCTCCACCGACGGCGTTTTCTACGGCCAGGACCTGCTCAACAGCCTGACGGCGATTGCCGCAGTGGATGTGTTCAACCATTGGGATTCCGTCGATACCCAGGCCATCGCGGCGACGGGCGCCTACACGGACTTCCTCGGCAACAGCATCACCCTGTACAGCCAGGTCGATGTCGCCGACGAGCCGGGCGGCGGTACCAAGTTCTCCTACATCTCCACCAGCTGGCAGCCGGGTTCGGGCACCACGGATGTCACCGACCCCAGTCCCGGCGGTGGCGGCAACGGTACCGTCCCGGAGCCTGGCACCCTGCTGCTTCTCGGGGCGGGACTGCTGGCCATGCGCCGGGCCGCCCGCACCGCCTGAACTGCAGGGCCGGGTCTGTCCGGCCATGTGCAGCCAGCAAAGATCACCGCTCAGGCGGTGATCTTTTTTTTTGAATCAACCGGGCTCTGTCCCGAACAGCACTTACTTGACCGAATAACGCCCGTCATTGCGAGGAACGAAGTGACGTGGCGATCTCCGACCGGCTGATGATGCAGTATGAGATTGCCACGCTGCGTTTATGCCCTCTGGGCCATAGAACCCCCTCGGGGTTCATCATGGCTACCCCACCCTTCGGGTCTGGGCATCGCAGTGACGGGCTGAAGTAAGTGCCATTCGACTCTGTCCCCGCTTGCTTTCACTCCTTGAGTTTCACCAGCAGGTGGCCTTCCTGGACATGGATGTCCTCCACGCCATCGGCGAAGCTTTTCCAGAACCCCTGGTCGCCGCCGTATTCCCGGGCAAGGTCGACATTCTTGAGATTGCCCAGCCAGGCGTTGGGGATCGGTACGCCCATCAGGCTGACCCCCTTGAGCACCACCACGGGACGGCCTTCCCGGTAGGCGAATTCCATGCCGGCATGCACGCGCAGCGTCTTGCCGCCCAGCACGGGGAAATCCGGCTCCAGCGGCACCAGCAGTTTGGCGCTGATCAGGTCATCGGACAGATCGATGGCGAGTTTCTGCGCCAGATCGGTATTCCTTGCCAGCATGGCATTCAGTTCCCGCTCGCTGAAGGCGACCTCGCGGCGGGCGCCGGCCTCGCTGTAGGGTTCGGGTTCCAGCGCCGGGCCGCTGTCGGCATCGGGCGTCGTCCGGGCCTGAACGCCGATGGCGCGCAGCTTGCGTTCGAGTACCTGTTCCTCGTGGGGTTTGAGTTCCACCGGCTTGAACTCCCTGAGGAACAGGTAGTGGTTGAGCAGCCAGTAGGTCAGGCCGGCGGTGACGGCGATGGTGACGAGAACGATGAGGGTGACCTGGGGCCAGCGCAGACCGCCCTGCTTTCGTGTGCCGTCGGGTGGGTCGGGGGTGTCCATGTTCATGCGTCTGTTCTCGGTGGTGGCCAGGTTGTCATGTTCGTCGCCTGCGCGCCGTTGTCGGTGAGCGCGGGCATGGGCCGGGAGGGGCGCTGGGCTGAAGCTCTGTAAGGGAGCCGCACACGCCCTGATTACAGTAGACGAATTCGGGGCGCAGCACCATCGATTGCCTGTGTATCGCTGCGCCCCTGCTTCAGGTCAGAAACGGTGGATGCCGCTGTGGGTCCAATTGCAGTATCTCCAGGCTCTGCTGCGTCGTCCGGGCGGCACAGATGTCTGCGGCGAGCGCCTCGCAGTCGCTCAGGCCGATGCCGGCGATCGTGTCGGCCAGATAGGGGATGAAGGGCGCATCCACGGAAAAGTTGCGGTAACCCAGCCCCAGGAGCACGGGCAGCACGCCCTGGATCTGCGCCAGCACGCCGCACAGCTGGATGCGATCCATCCGCTCGCCGGCGCTGTCGGCGATCTGCCTGAACAGACGGAACAGGACAGGTGCATAGGGATCCAGGTAGTGACGCAGCCGGGGCTCATCCCGGTCTGCGGAAAAGACGGCCTGCATCAGGTCATTGCAGCCGATGGCGACGAAGTCGGCAGTGTCGAGCAGGTGCGGGATGTCCAGTACGGCCGCCAGTGTCTCGGCCATCGCGCCGATGCGGACGCTGTCGGGCAGGCGCCTGTGCGCCATTGCCTGCCAGCATTGCAGCTCCTCGAGCCTGACAATGAAGGGAAGCAGCAGACGGATGCTGTGCGTGTCCGCCAGTTCACCCAGGGCGGTGAGCTGATCCTGAATCACCTGCTGGATCGGGCGGTCATGATAGAGTCGCACGCCCTGCAGTCCCAGCGGCTCGCCCAGCCGTGACGCCGCCGGCAGCCAGGCCGGCAGCTTGTCGGCGGCCAGATCCAGCAGACGGACCGTGACCGGCAGCGGCGCGGCGGCATCGAGCAGATCGCGAAAGCTGCAGCGGTAGAAGTCCGCGTTCGGGATGGTCCCGTCCCGGGGTGACAGAAACTCCGAGCGGACCAGCCCGATCCCGCATGCACCAGCCTCGGCGGCCTGCCTGGCGGCA
Source organism: Gammaproteobacteria bacterium (assembly GCA_002699185.1). Classification (GTDB taxonomy): domain Bacteria; phylum Pseudomonadota; class Gammaproteobacteria; order Thiohalobacterales; family Thiohalobacteraceae; genus Thiohalobacter. The sequence goes on from PABG01000022.1 coordinate 18,123, forward strand.
GCCGCCGAGCGGACGCTGGCCAGCAGCCTGACCGGTGTGCCATCCGCTGTGTTCAGCCGCCCCCCCGGCCGCCGCCGCGGTGGGGATGCATGCCGGGCGGGCGCCTCGGCGTTGATGCCGATCTCCCCGGTCATGCCGTCGATCCCGACCGGCATCCCGGCATGCAGCGCCTGTGCCTGGGCTGTCTCGATCATGACGGTGGGGATGCCCAATCCCAGCAGGGTGATCATGGCGTGCGAGAACGGGGTGGGGTCAAGGATGAGGAAGCCGGCCGGCAGGCCGGTGACACGGCCGATATCTCCGGGCGTGATCAGTGCAATGTGCTGACCGGTGAGGCTGTCCGGCCCGGGATGCAACCGGCCTGAGGCCCGGCCGGGGAAATAGGGCATGCCATGGATGATCGGTTCGGACGGCATCGGTCAGCATCCGGCTGGTACAACAGCCTGAATGTTAGCACTGATCGATGCCCGGGCCAGCGTGGCAATCCCATGCCGGATGCGTCTGTGGCAGGAGATTGCCGCGCTGCATGTATGCCGGATTTTCAGCCCTGGAAGTTGCCGGCGACGAAATCCCAGTTCACGAGATTCCAGAACGCCTCGATGTATTTGGGGCGGGCGTTGCGGTAGTCGATGTAGTAGGCGTGCTCCCAGACATCCAGGGTCAGCAGCGGCGTCACACCTTCCGTCAGCGGGCAGCCGGCGTTGCTGGTGTTGATGATGTCGACGGAGCCGTCGGGTTTTTTCACCAGCCAGGTCCAGCCGGAACCGAAATTGGTGGCGCCGGAGGTGGAGAATTTTTCCTTGAAGTCGGCGAAGGAGCCGAACGCCGCCTTGATCGCATCAGCGAGGGCCCCGGTGGGTTCGCCGCCGCCGTTGGGGCTCATGCAGTTCCAGTAGAAGGTGTGATTCCACACCTGCGCGGCATTGTTGAACACGCCCCCGGCCGGCGCGGATCTGATGATGTCCTCGAGGGACTTGTCCGCGTACTCGGTGCCTTCGATCAGCTTGTTGAGGTTGGCGACGTAGGTTGCATGGTGCTTGCCGTGATGGTACTCCAGCGTTTCGGCGGAGATGTGCGGTTCCAGTGCGTTTCTGGGATAGGGCAGGTCCGGCAGTGTGTGAGTCATGTGAATCTCCTGTTCGTGTGTATGTGGTGATCGTGTCGGTATAAGGCGATGGAAGACGGACCGGATGGAGGGATCAGTCCGCGGACATCCGCTGGATGAACGCATCCGCTTCGGCAATGGAGGCGTTCATCTCGGCCACCAGCGCCGCGATGTCGGACTCGACCTCGGCCCGGTCCGCGCGCAGGGCGCTGATCGCCTGGGCATTGAGATTGTGCTTGAGGAACAGGACGCGGTCGCGGAAGGCGTTCAATACCGGCTCGATCCGACGTTCGGCCCGGCGCATCCCGTCGACCAGGATGTCGCGCTTCTCGAACCCGGGTTTCTCCATTGCGCCGTAGTAGGCCGTCTGGCATCCGGCCAGTGTCAGGACCGTCAGCATTGCCGGCGTGGCCGGGACGGTGCGTGTCGGGGCGGATTTCATCATCTCGTTCGTCCCTGGAATGAAGCGGAAACAGCCGTGTTCAACGGAGTGCAGCGCAAATCATATCAATCAGGACGTAAGCTGTGCCAGCCGTGGCCGGCCTCAGGCGCTTTCCGCCTCGTCCTGCCGGTAGCGGGTCAACACCTGGCCGACCAGTTTGCGACCGCGGGTGAAGAACAGTAGCAGTACCACTGCAGTATAGATCAGCGCCCAGAGCCACTGGCTGAACAGATCGGACGGTTGCCACCAGGCCGCCAGCAGCGCCAGCGCGCCGAAGGCCAGCAGGAAGAACAGGTGCGACAGCTGGCCCGGCATCCTCGAGCCCGCCACCAGGTGCCAGATGAAGGTGGTGCCATGCCAGGCCGCGGCCAGCAGCGCCAGCAGCACGAAATGCACGGTCTGGAAGGTGAAGGGCTGCAAGGTCTCGGTCTGCCCCAGATCGGAGATGTCGGTCACCAGCAGCACGCCATACATCCAGCCCTGTTCCCCCAGCATGGTCAGGTCGATCAGGAACAGGATGATGATGCGGCTGGGCGAACGGCAGCTGGCCGCCCAGCCGGTATCCGCGCCGGCCTCCATATCCGCCACATAGCCCAGCAGGGAATAGCAGGTGAAGCTGACGGTGGACAGCAGCAGTACCAGGCGCAGCCAGAAGGCCCCCGAATACAGCAATGAACTGTCGGCAATGACCGCATTGACGTAGCCCAGCGATACGCTGATCAGCCCCAGTGACACCACCACCTGGGTCAGGTCGCTGATGATGGGCGCCAGCCGCGCTTCGTAGAATCCTGTTTTCATGTCTCCTGCTCCCGTAATCCCCACAGGCTGCACAGCAGCGCCAGTGCCGCACTGACGCTGCTTACCAGTGCAATGATGGTGTAGTCGTCCGCGCTCGCCATCCAGCCCACCAGCATCGGGCCCGCCGCCAGGCCGGCCCCCTGGCTGGCCGGCACCAGCGCCAGCTGTCCCGCGACCGGCCCGCGCCGCCCCAGCGCGGCGATCTGATAGGGCACGACCAGGTTCCACCCGATCATGAGCAGCATGCCGCCGACGAACAGCCACAGCAGGCCGTCCACCAGCCCCGCCAGCGTGCCACCCGCCGCCAGCCCGATGGCGCCGAGCCAGAACGGCAGCCGGTAACCCAGCGCCTGCCCGCCCAGCACGGCAAGCCCGGTGCCCAGCATGCCGCTGGCCATGATGGCGCTCATGATCCAGCCGCCGCTGCTGAAATCCAGCCCCAGCTGGCCGCCCCGCTGCTGCAGAAAGGCCCAGGCGCCACCCACCCCCATGTGAAACAGGCCCATGGCCGCGAGCAGCAGCACCGCACTCAGCCCCAGTCTGCCGTGTGCGCCGGTGCCGGATGCCTCATCCCCGGCGTGATAGCCGGTATGCAGGACGAAGGGCAGTGCCAGCAGGGTCAGCAGGCCCAGTCCGACGAAACTGGCCATCACCCCGAGCAGGCCGATCTGGCTGGCCAGTTGTCCCTGGAGGGTCAGCAGCAGCGCCCCCAGCAGCATCTGGGCCGCCATGTAGAAGGCATAGACCCGGCTGGCCTGGGCCGCGCCCCCCAGCAGCGCCGTGGCCACGATGAGCAGCGCCCCCTCGCCCAGCAGCGCCGTGAGAAAGCGCACGGGGAACAGCCAGCCGACCGGCACGAAGGGCGTGAGCGCATTGCCGGCGATGAAGGCCGCGATGCCGACCAGGGCCAGCTGGGCCGGCCGGGTATGGCGCAGCCACCAGATGGAACTGGCCGAGGCCAGGGTGACCCCCAGCACTTCCGCCATGGCGAACAGGCCCAGCTGCCGGTTGCTCAGTCCGAAGTCCCCGGCCGCGCTGCTGAGCACCATGGGGAGGGTGAGTTCCACTGAGCGCCCGGTCAGTCCCAGGGCGATGGCGGCGAGCAGCAGGGGCGTCAGAAACTTCAGCCGGACTGAAATGGCGTGCCTCCGGTGTCAGGCGTGCGGGAAGCGCGGCATTATAGCCGTTGGCCGCAGGTGAGGCGATCCATCCGGCGGCTGCGCGTACTGCCTGGCAGCAAAGGCAACGAAGCAATGAAGGAGGGGGCGTCGGCCGGCACCGGTATCCGCCGGTTGTCGCTGCCCCCTCTGTGGGAGGTCTAGCGGCTTTCCTCCACCATGTACTGCACGGCCGCCTTCACCTGCTCGTCGCTGAGGCTGGTGAAGCCGCCCTTGGGTGGCATGTAGCCGCTTTCGCCCTGGTAGCCTTCGATGGCGTGGGTATGGAGGACGTCCATGCCCTGTTCGATCCGTGGCGCCCAGTTCGCGCTATCCCCGAGCCTGGGTGCGCCGGCCACGCCGGCACCGTGGCAGGCGAAACAGTTGGCCTTGTAGATCGACTCGCCGGCAGCGGGATCGCTCCCGCCTTCCCGGCCGGAAACCGCGGCGGCGGTCTCGCTGGCCGTGTCGCCGGCTTCGGCGAGCTTGTCCCCGGCGTCCCGGACGGTGCTAACATCCCGTATGACAGCAGGGTGGAGAAGGGCATGGAACAGGATCGCATCTTCATCGGCGGCGGCGGGCGCGACGTCCATCTGCTGCTCAGGATGGCCAACCGTCACGGCCTCGTTGCCGGCGCCACGGGGACGGGCAAGACCGTGACCCTGCGCATCCTGGCCGAGGGTTTCTCGGCCCACGGAGTGCCGGTGTTCCTGGCCGACGTCAAGGGCGATCTGGCGGGCATCAGCCAGCCGGGCGAGATCATTCCCCCCTTCGCCAGCCGGGCGGCCGCCATCGGCCTGCAGGACTATGCGCCGGCGGCCTTTCCGGTGCAGTTCTGGGATCTGTACGGCCGGCAGGGCCATCCGCTGCGCACCACCATCTCCGAGATGGGGCCGCTGCTGCTCTCACGCCTGCTGGAGCTCAACGACACTCAGGAGGGCGTGCTCAACATCGCCTTCCGCGTCGCCGACGAACAGGGTCTGCTGCTGCTGGATCTCAAGGACCTGCGCGCCCTGCTGAACTTCGTCGGCGAGCATGCCCGGGAACTCATCCTGGAGTACGGCCATGTCAGCCCCAACTCCGTGGGCGCGATCCAGCGCCGGCTGCTGGTGCTGGAGCAGCAGGGCGTCGAGCAGTTCTTCGGCGAGCCGGCGCTGGAACTGGCCGACCTGATGACCCGCGACGGTCAGGGGCGCGGCATGATCAACATCCTCGCCGCCGACCGGCTGATGGCCAATCCCCGCCTGTATTCCACCCTGCTGCTGTGGCTGCTGGCGGAACTGTTCGAGGAACTGCCCGAGGTGGGGGACCCCGACCGCCCCCGACTGGTGTTCTTCTTCGACGAGGCGCATCTGCTGTTCGATACCGCGCCGAAGGCGCTGCTGGACAAGATCGAACAGGTGGTGCGCCTGATCCGCTCCAAGGGCGTGGGGATCTACTTCGTGACCCAGAGCCCGGGCGACATCCCCGACGACGTGCTGGGCCAGCTGGGCAACCGCATCCAGCACGCCCTGCGCGCCTTCACGCCGCGCGACCGCAAACGGGTGACGACTGCGGCGGAGACCTTCCGGCCCAATCCGGCCTTCGACGCCGCGGCCGTCATCACCGAGCTGGGCGTCGGCGAGGCGCTGGTCTCCACCCTCGATCGCAAGGGCATCCCCGAGCCGGTGGAGCGTACCCTGATCCGGCCGCCGGCCTCGCGCCTGGGCACCCTGGACGAGACCCTGCGCCGGGCCGTGATCGAGGCCAGTGCCCTGCGCGGCAGGTACGACCAGGTGGTGGACCGCGATTCCGCCTACGAGCATCTGCGCCGACAGGCGGCGCGCGCCGCGGCCGTGCAGGAGGAACAGCACGGCCAGGCCCCGGCGGCTTCGCGCGGGCGGCGCAGCCGTTCCCGGCAGTCGGTGGGCGAGGCGCTGACCAAAAGCGTCGCCCGCAGCGTGGGCAGTCAGCTCGGACGCAGCCTGATGCGCGGCCTGCTGGGGGCCCTGTTCCGGCGCTGAGTCCGGATCAGAGGGATCGGTGATCGCCCACCGATCCCCCCTCCGGGCCGGATCAGTTGCCGCGTGCGCGCCTGCGCCCGATCCCCGTCAGCAGCACGCCGCCCGTGGCCAGCAGCCAGACGGCGGGCGGCAGCGGGACCGGACTGAAGGCGAGCGTATCGAGGTTCGCCAGCAGTTCGTTCTGTCCCGAGGCGGTGTTGCGGATCACGAACAGCGGGTTCATCGTCTGCAGCACCGACATATCCGGGATGCCCTCCCCCGAGAAGGAGGCGGTCGAGCCGCTCCAGTCGATGCGCGATTCATAGTTGCCGTCGGTGCCGGCGAGCTGGAAGGTGTCGAAGCCGGGCAGTACGGCGCCGTCATCGCCGGTCTGCGCCAGGAGGCTGGTGCCATCGAGCGTGCCGAAGCCGTCGATCTGGACGGAGAACCCGTACGGGGTCCCGGAGAAGCTGTACAACCCGATGGACGATTGGCGCTGAGATCGGTGCCGGGGACGGAATCGTAGGTGAAGCTGCCTGCAACATTGCCGGTGACCGCAGAGAAGTCGCCGCTGGCACTGGAAACCGTGCCGGTGAAGTTCACGGTGACGGAGGCGGCGCCGGCTGCCGGGATCTGGCCGAGCAGGCCCAGGGCGAGTGCGGCAGCGGCGAAGACGGAACGACGAACACAGGGGGTGTTGTTCAGGTTCATGGCGATCTCCTTGAGCATAGGGGGGGCGCGGCCCGGGAGTGGCCGTGCCTGGCATCATGTCGGGAGGGAGGGTGGCCCGTACCGCGGGCGGCAGGGGTCGGGTAGAAGTATAGGCAGGGGGAAGGGGGTTGCCATTGCGTGCCGGCATCGACTGCGGCAGCGGGATGCAAGGCGCCTGTATGCTGAGGGCTGTTGCTCTGGCCGGCGCCTGGCGCAGCGCCTTGCCGGAGTGGCTCTCCCCCCGCGGGGGAGAGTGGTGGAAAAGGGTGCTGTTACGCGCCCCGGCTCAGGCCGTGATCATTCGCGCCAGCAGGATCAGGCCGACGAACAGCCCGAACAGGCCGCCGAAAATCATCCACATGGCTCGCATGCACTTGGCGTCTTCCGGATCTCTCATGGTATATCCTCGCTATTAATAGGTTTATTTATCAGCTTTCTGGTGGTGTCGAAAATAGCTTACTGTTCCAGTGAGGTATTTGGCATTAGAGATATCTGATCACTGCATAAGCGGATTCTTGCGTGCCCGGGACGGTGTGCGGATACGTGTATAACTTCAAACTGGCGAGCCTGTCTGATGCGCAAGCGCGATTGCCTCCGGCGTACCCTGCTGATCCCGGTTCTGAGCCTGGCGCTGGCAGGGTGTGCGGCGGGCGTGTTCTCTTCCAGGCCGGGTATTCCCGCCACTGTCATTCACGCCGGCGTGCACAGCGGCGGCAGCGCGCTGGCCTTCAACCCGGCCGAAACCCTGCTTGCCTCCGGCGGCTGGGAAGGGCGGGTGCATCTCTGGTCGCTGCCCCGCGGCACACGCCATACAAGCTGGCAGGCCCATGCCGGCAGCATCAATGGTCTGGCCTTTCTGCGCGGTGGGACCAGGCTGGTCTCCGCCGGTTACGATGGCCGCATCCTGGTGTGGGATCTGCAGGCCGGGACCCACAGGGGCTGGCATACCGAATCGCCGGTCACCAGCCTGGCCGTTGATGCCGCACGGGGGTTGCTGGCGAGCGGCCACGACGATGGGCAGGTAAGGCTGTGGCGAATCCGGGATGGCCGGCGCCTGGAGCGTTTCGACCAGCGGCGGCTGCACAGCCGGCGGGTGCGCGGCCTGGCCTGGAATCCAGCGCGGCTCGAACTGGCCTCGAGCGGCGGCGATGGCCGGGTGATGCTGTGGCGCCTGTCCGGGGATGTGGTCGAACTGCCGCCACCCTCGACCTATTCCCGCTCCCTGGTCTATACCCGCGATGGCCGCGCCCTGTTCGGCAGCGGCTGGTTCCGCCTGTTTCGCTGGGAGCTGGAGGGGCGCCGCCTGCACGAACTTCCGACCGCACACAGAGGCATTATCAATTCCATCACGTTCGGCGGCGAGGGCCGTTATCTGGCCAGTATCAGCCGGCAGACGGACAGCGCGGTCTATTTCCTGGATCCGGAGACCGGGGCGGTCATCGAGCGCTTTCAGCGTCATGAATTGTGCGGGGGATTCGTGGCGGTCTCACCCCAGGGCCGTTACCTGGCCACCACGAGCGATGATGCCAGCGTGAGGATATGGGATCTGCAGCAGGCCGCGCAGCACGCTGGGGACAGCGCGAACTGACCTGCCCGTATGTGGTTGTCGGCCGCGGCGCGTGGCCTAGCGCGGCGTCACGAAGATCTTCATGATCCGGGCCGAGAGCTCCCCGTCGGCGGTGATGGCGGCGGTCCACTTGGGCAGCGCCTGGGCGAACCAGATCAGGAACACGACCAGGATGATCTTCTTGCCCCTGGGCAGCTGTGTGAACCAGGCACGCAAGGCCGGGCTGTGTCTGTGCGGTTCCTGTTCATGCATGCTGGCCAGCCGGTATGAGAAGCGATGTTCAGGCACGGCAGAGACGATTGGGTTCGTCACTGCAGTCAGACTATTTTACAAATACCTGTCTCGCTGGCCAGTCAGTCAGTCAAAGGCATGATTTTACAATGAGTTGATCGATATGGCATGAAGCGTGCTAACACGAATCTGTACTGTTTGGAAGATTCCGAGGTCACGGTCATGAATTCATCTGAATCGGTCAGATTCATAACCGGCGCCACGGCTGCCGGCAGGTGTCTGCTGTGTACGGCCGTGCTGGCAGGCCTGGCCGCCTACAGCAGCCTGTCGCAGGCGGCGTTCATTCTCGAAATCGACACCGACGGCCTGGATGACGGGGCGCTGAGCTACAACGCCGGGTTCGGCTTCGGGGGTGATACCACGGCCGCGTCGTCGAGCGCGGCCTCAGCGGCCTACGGAGCCAGCGGTGGCGACAGCATCTTCGGCGGTGATGGCGTGTTCGAGCCGGACACCTATATCTACAGCTACACTCCCGGCACCACCCCGGACAATCTCGTGGTTCCGGCCGGAACCGATCTGGGCGGGGGCTGGCTCGCCAGCGGCCTTGTCGGCGGCGGCGCCGGGACGTACCGTGTCTATGCCACCTGGCCATTCACCACCAATGTCAGCGGCGGCGATACCCGTTACACGATATCGACCAGCGGCGCGCCTGACCTGGTGGTCGAGCTGGATCAGAACAACCTGGGCGATGAATGGATATTCCTGGGGGACATCAGCTATACCGATCTGCTGGCCCCGATCACCGTAACCCAGCAGAGCCAGTCGAACAGCTTCGTTTCCATGCGTGCGTACGGGCTGTTGTTCGAACAGATCACACCGCGGTCGACGATTCCCGAGCCCACAACGTTCGCCCTGTTCGGGCTGGGGCTGCTCGCGCTCGCCCTCCGGCAGCGGGGACGGCTCAGGGGGTAGCGGTTTCGGCCCCGGGCGAAGCCCCCGCCCCGTCCCCGGGCGCCGGTTCCCGGCGGCCGGCCTTCTCCCTGACCCATTCCGAGGTGGCGGCCGCCCCCTCGCGGGTGGCGTCCCAGGCCTGGCGGGATTTCTCGCGGGTCCAGTCAGCCGTTGCGCCAGCAACCTCCTTGGTTTTTTCCCAGCCCTGCCCGGCCTTCTCGCGGGTGATGTCGGCGGCATGACCAACGCCCTTGCGTGTCGCCTCCCAGCCGTGACGGACCGATTCACCCACGGATTCCACGACGCCCCGGCGGTTGTCCGTTTCCGCGGGCGGCTCCGGTTCGGCCACAGCGGGCAGTCCCGGGACGAGCAGCAGCAGGGGCAGCAAGGTGCGGATAAGGCAGTTCATGGTTCCCTCCGGATAAGGCCTGTCAATATTATTTAAGTGTAACGCCGGGCCGACGCCGGAGGGAGCGACGGGGATCCCATTCCGCAGATTCAGGGAGGGCGCATAGGCCGGCAGCGGAGACTTAACTAAGCGCAGGACTCGGGATTTATGCGTCATGAGCGGGGGATATATAGACTCAGTCTAATGCTTTCCCTATACTCCGCCCCGGCAGACATCGTGTGCGCAAGACACCTTCCGGCCGCAGGCAGACTGCGGTCAGCCAGGGAACGACTTCCCACAGAGTATCCACAACAAGATCTTCCACGCCCGGCTTTTTTGCGCAGTCCAGGGCGATGAAAAAGATACTCGCAGCAATCATGTCGCAGCCATGCATCCGCCCCGGGGCGGGTGCGGTGGAGATTTGTGCGTATTCAGTGACCGATGGGACAGCAGTATGGCGAAGATGCAAGCCCTCCTTCCGGACGAGATCTACCTGTCCGCCCTGAACGGACTGGGCGAGGGTGTGATCATCCTCGATCCGAACGGCGATGTGACGTGGATGAACGCCCAGGCCGAGCAGCTGCTGGGCTGGACCAGCCGTGAGTTGCACGGGCGCCGTCTGCACGACATGGTTCACTATCAGAAGGCCTGCGGTGCCGCTTATCCCGAGGCTGAATGCGATACCCATATCACGCTGAATACCGGTGAGCCCCGGCGCAACAGCGATGATGTATTCACACGCCGGGATGGCACGCTCATCCCGGTCAGCCATGTCACCACGCCCCTGCTGCGCGATGGACGGGTCAATGGGGTGGCGCTGGCCTTTCATGACATCACGGAGCGTAAACGGGCCGAGCAGATGCTGATTCTGCAGGCCGCGGCGCTGGAATCGGCCGCCAACGCGATCTTCATCACCGACCGCAGCGGGACCATCAAATGGGTCAACCGCGCCTTCGAGCGCATGAGCGGCTACAGCGCCGACGAGGTGCTGGGCCAGAACCCGCGTGTGCTGTGCTCGCACTACCATGATGACGAGTTCTATCAGCAACTCTGGCGCACGGTGCTGGCGGGCGAGGTATGGCGCGGCGAGGTGGTGGAGCGCCGCCGGGACGGCAGTCTGTACACCGTGGTGCAGACCGTCACCCCCATCACGATGGATGGCGCGACCGAGCATTTCATCGCCATTCACGAGGACATCAGTGCGCGCAAGCAGGCCGAGGAGAAGATCCGCTATATGGCCATGTACGACGCCCTGACGGGGCTGCCCAACCGGCGTCTGCTGCAGAGCCAGCTGGAGCAGGCGCTGGCCGCAGCCAACCGCAATGAACGGCTGCTGGGTGTGCTGTTCCTGGACCTGAATGATTTCAAGGACGTCAATGACAACCTCGGGCATGAGGCGGGCGACGCCCTGCTCAAACAGGCCGCCGACAGATTGCGGGAATGCGTGCGCCGGAGCGATACCGTGGCCCGCTTCGGCGGTGACGAATTCGTCGTGCTCCAGACCGCGCTCGATCATGTCGATGGCAGTGCCGCCCTGGCGGAGAAGATCATCGCCGTCCTGACCCGGCCCTATGCGATCAACGGCCGGGACGTGCATACCGGAGTCAGCATCGGCATCGCCATCTATCCGTTCGAGGACGGGGATGCGGAGCGGCTCCTGCGCCATGCCGATATGGCCATGTATCGCGCCAAGGCCGACTCGGGCAGCAGCTACCAGTTCTTCGATATCGGCATGCATCGGGAGATGCGCCGGCGGGTGGAGATGCAGGCCGCCCTGCGCCAGGCGCTGGCCGAGGAGCAGTTCACGCTGGTCTACCAGCCGCAGTTCCGTGCCCGTGACGGCGCGCTGATCGGAATGGAGGCGCTGGTGCGCTGGTCGCATCCCCGGCAGGGCATGATTTCGCCCGAGGAGTTCATACCCGTCGCCGAGGCCTCGGGTCAGATCCATGCCCTGGGTGAATGGGTGCTGCGTACCGCCTGCCGACAGGCGCGCCAGTGGCAGGCGCAG
>PABG01000023.1 GCA_002699185.1 Gammaproteobacteria bacterium
CAGGAGGAGCTGGCCCTGGCCTACACCCCGGGCGTGGCCGAGCCGGTGCGCGAGATCGCGCGCGACCCGCACACCGCCTTCGACTACACCGCCAAGGGCAATCTGGTGGCGGTGATCACCGACGGCACCGCGGTGCTGGGGCTGGGCAATGTGGGTCCCCTGGCCGGCAAGCCGGTGATGGAGGGCAAGGGCGTGCTGTTCAAGCGCTTCGCCAACATCGACGTGTTCGACATCGAGGTCGACGCACCGGCCGCGGACGACTTCATCGATACCGTGGCCCGCATCGCCCCGACCTTCGGCGGCATCAACCTGGAGGACATCGCCGCGCCGCGCTGTTTCGAGATCGAGCGCGCCCTGATCGAGCGGCTCAACATCCCCGTCTTCCACGACGACCAGCACGGCACCGCCATCATCATCGCCGCCGGCCTGCTCAACGCCCTGGAGATCCAGGGCAAAACCCTGCCCGAGGCCGACATCGTCTGCGTCGGCGCCGGCGCGGCCGGCATCGCCTCCATGGACCTGCTGATCGCACTGGGCGCCGATCGCAAGCGCATCCTGCTGGTTGACCGCCAGGGCGTGATCCACAGCGGACGCGATGACCTGAACGAGTACAAGCAGGCCTATGCCGTGGAGACCGACAGGCGCAGCCTGGCCGACGCCATGCAGGGCGCCGATGTGTTCATCGGGGTGTCGGGGCCGGACATCCTGACCCCGGAGATGCTGGCCAGCATGGCCGCGCGGCCGATCGTCTTCGCCCTGTCCAACCCCGACCCCGAGATCCGGCCGGAGGTGGCCCTCGAGGTGCGCGACGACCTGATCATGGCCACCGGGCGCAGCGACTACCCCAACCAGGTGAACAACGTTCTGGGCTTCCCGTTCATCTTCCGCGGCACCCTGGACGTGCACGCGCGCGAGATCAACCAGCAGATGAAGATCGCCGCGGTCGAGGCCCTGTGCGCGCTGACGCGCGAGCCGGTGCTCCCCGAGGTGTTGCAGGCCTACAATCTGGACCGGCTGGAATTCGGGCCGGACTACATCATCCCCAAGCCCCTGGACCCGCGCCTGATCGACTTCGTCCCGCCGGCCATCGCCCGTGCCGCGGTCGACTCCGGCGCGGCGCGCGAGCCCTATCCCTCACATTATCCCGAGCCGCCGAAGATCGGCGTCACCTGAGCGCGCGGCTTTCTGGGCCACGGATAAACACGAATCAACACCGACGAATCAGCCGTAGGCCGGAATAAGGGCCGCAAGGCCCGTTTCCGGCATGGCACGCGTGCCGGAAACGCTGCGCTTATTCCGGCCTACGAACTTGTTATTGTTTTGATCCTATCCGTGTTCATCCGCGGCACAAATACCACGAAACCCGGAATCAGGACTCGACCGGCTCGGCCTCCTCCAGCAGCGCCTCCACCCGGGCCAGACCGGCGCGTTCCATCGGCCGGCTGTCGATGGGCGAGCGCGGCGGCTGGCGGATGCCCTCTTCCGGGAAGATCGCCGCCTCGATCGGCACCTCGCCGGCCATGAACCGCACCACCGGCACGGTATGCTGCTCGTCGCGGCCGAAGCGGAACCGGCGCTGCCCCTCCTCGAAGGGCAGCTGGTTCTCCATCAGGTAGATGAACACCTCCTCCGGCGTGGCCGCGAACAGGTGCAGATTGACATCCGAGTGCTTGTCGGCGGTACCGCTCAGCACCGAGCCGGTCAGACGCGGGCGAAAGCGGGCGAAGAAGCTCATCGCCTGCACCGCGGCGCGGCGCAGGGCCTGCAGGTGCCGCGGCTGCTCGTCGCGCTGGAACAGCGACTGATAGCTCACCAGCTCGGCCTCGATCTCGGTGTTGCGCGGCATGTTGCGGGTATCGGGCGCGCCCAGGCGTTCGGCCGCCTTGCGCTTGGCCGCGCCATAATCGCGCACCCCTTCGGTGGCGATCAGGCGCGCCGCTTCCTGGGCGATGCGCTGGCGCATCTGCTGATCGCGGGTCGAGTGTCGCATCCCGTACTCCCCCCTGTGGTGTTGTGGCCCAGGGCCTGTCTAGAACAACGGCTCAACCGCGTCGGCCTGCGGATCGTCCCCGTCTTCGCTGACTGCATCCTGGCGGCTGTAACGGGTCGGCACCTGCTCCTGGCGGAAGGTCTCGAAGATGGCGCCATCCCGGCCGCTCGGCGCCAGCAGGCCGGTAACCGGATCGATGCGCACCGTCACCAGCCCGGGCGGCGGATCCCGGCGCTGTTCGGGTATGCCCTCGAGCGCGCTGCGCATGTAGTCGATCCACATGGGCAGTGCGGCACGGCCGCCGGTCTCGCCCCGGCCCAGGGGTTCCAGTTCATCGAAGCCGACCCAGGCGATGCTGACCAGCCCGGGGACGAAGCCGCAGAACCAGGCGTCACGCTGATCATTGGTGGTGCCGGTCTTGCCGCGCAGATCCCCGCGGCCCAGCTGCAACGCCCGGCGGCCGGTACCGCGTTTGATCACGTCCTGCAGCAGGCTGTTCATCAACCAGCTGTTGCGCGCCTCCAGCACCCGTTCGGCCCGGGGCGGGGGCAGCGGCTCGGGCGGACCGTGCAGGGCGGTATCGATATCCTCCGGCGCCGGCCCGGCCTCGGCTGCGCCTTCGACCCCCGCCTCATCTGCACAGTCCCGGCACACCGTCGGCGGGCGGGCCTCGAACACCGTCTCGCCGTCGGCGTCCAGGATGCGCTCGATGAAATAGGGTTCGATGCGAAAGCCGCCGTTGGCGAACACTGCATAGCCGCGCGCCATCTGCAGCGGGGTCACGCTGCCGCTGCCCAGGGCGAGGGACAGGTTGGCGGGCAATTGGTCGGCTTCGAAGCCGTAGCGTTTCACGAAGTCGATGGCATAGCGCACACCGATATCCTGCAGCAGCCGGATCGAGACCAGATTGCGCGAATGGGTCAGCGCCTCGCGCAGGCGGGTCGGGCCGTAGAAGCGGCCGCTGTAGTTCTCCGGTCGCCAGTGCGCCTCCAGGCCCGGATCGTCGAACACCACCGGGGCGTCGTTGATGATGGTGGCGGCGGTGAAGCCCTTGTCCAGCGCGGCGGAGTAGATGAAGGGCTTGAAGCTCGAACCGGGCTGGCGCCGGGCCTGGACCGCGCGATTGAACTTGGAGCGGAAGTAATCCAGGCCGCCGACCAGGGCCAGGATGGCGCCGTCATCGGACCGCAGCGAAACCAGCGCGCCCTCGACCGCGGGCAGCTGCGCCAGTCGCCAGCCGGACTCGGCTTCCTGCAGGCGCACGATGTCGCCCGGCTGGACCACATCGGCCGCAGCCGTCGGGGCCTTGCCGCGGCGGTCATGACTGAGATAGGGCCGGGCCCATTCGATGCCGTCCCATCCCACCGTCACCTCGCGGCCATCCCGCAGCAGGGCCGTGAAGGCCTGCTCCTCCAGGGCCAGCACCACCGCCGGGGCCAGGCCGGCCAGCGCGCCGTAGTCGTCGAGCGCCTCGAGCGCCGCCTCGGCCGGTGCTGTCTCCGGCAGACTCACCTGCCCCTCGGCACCGCGGTAGCCGTGGCGCTGGTCGTATTCCATCAGCGCCGCCCGCAACGCCCGGTTCGCGGCCCGCTGGCGGCTCGAATCGAGGGTGGTCCGCACCTGGTAGCCTTCGGTATAGGCCGCTTCCCCATAACGCTCGACCATGTGCGCGCGGACCATCTCGGCCACATAGGCGGCCTCCAGTTCACTGGATCGGGCATGCACCCGGGCACTGATCGGCGCGGTCAGGGCCTGGCGGTACTGCTCGGCGTCGATATAGCCCAGGGTGTACATCCGCCCCAGCACATAGGTGCGGCGCTGCTCGGCCCGCAGCGGGTTGGACACCGGGTTGTCGCGCGACGGCGCCTTGGGCAGACCCGCGATCATGGCCATCTGCGCCAGGCTCAATTCCTCCAGCGCCAAGCCATAGTAGATCTGCGCCGCCGCCCCCACTCCATAGGCGCGCTGACCGAGATAGATCTTGTTCAAATACAGTTCCAGGATCTGCTGCTTGGACAGTTCGCGCTCGATCTTGAGCGCCAGAAAGATCTCGGTGAGCTTGCGCAGATAGGTCTTTTCGCTGCTGAGAAAGAAGTTGCGCGCCACCTGCATGGTGATGGTGCTGCCGCCCTGGCGCTTCTCGCCGGTACGCAGCAATTCGAAGGCGGCCCGCAGCAGGCCCTGGTAGTCCACCCCGGGATGCTTGAAGAAACGATCGTCCTCGGCGGCCAGGAAGGCCTGGATCAGCGGCTGCGGCAGCTGTTCGTAGGTCACCGGGATCCGCCGTTTCTCGCCATACTCGGCGATAAGCTGGTCATCGGCGCTGTAGATCCGCAGCGGCACCTGGAAACGCACGTCCCGCAATGCCTCAATGGAGGGCAGCTGGGGAGTGATATAAAAATAGAGACCAGCCGCAAGCACCAGACCCGCCACCGCCAGGCCCAGCGTCCCGTACAACAAGAAACGCATAATCTTCATAAGATATGGAAATAACAGGGGAGTGTGATTCCCGTCTCAGCTTGTTCACGCCATAGACTCGTCACTATAAAGGAAATCAGGCTGGTTCCGATACCCTGATTCGACACCTGAAGGCGCAGCCAGAACTTTTGTTGACAAACAGTTGGGGTTCCCTTCTAATGCAAGAGTCGACGTTTTAGGCGCAAGCTCAGGATAAAATAAGGGAATTCAAAGGACGCCGCCGTGCCGATTGCGCAGATCTTCAAGTCCAGGAAGCCACCTCTGGTCGGACTCGACATCAGCTCCACCGCAGTCAAGCTGCTGGAACTGAGTCGCAGCGGCGACCGCTACCGGGTGGAAAGCTACGCGGTGGAGCCGCTGCCGCCCAACTCGGTGGTGGAGAAGAGCGTCACCGATGCGGAGGCCGTCGGCGAGGCGGTCCGCCGGGCGGTCAAACGCTCCGGCACCCGCGCCCGCCATGCCGCGGTGGCCGTGGCCGGCTCCTCGGTCATCACCAAGATCATCCCCATGCCGGCCTCGCTGTCCGATGCCGACATGGAGGCACAGATCGAACTGGAGGCCGACCAGTACATCCCCTACCCACTGGAGGAGGTGTACAAGGACTTCGAGATCCTGGGGCCCTCCGCCAACAACCCCGATACCGTGGACGTACTGCTGGCCGCCTCGCGCAGCGAGAACGTCGACATGCGCCGGGCCGCGGTAGAGGCCGGCGGCCTGGACACCAAAGTGGTCGACATCGAGGCCTATGCCCTGGAGAACGCCTTCTCCCTGCTCGGCGGCCAGCTCGAGGACGAGGGCATCGAGAAGACGGTCGCCGTGGTCGACATCGGCGCGACCATGACCACGCTCAACGTCCTGCACGACCTCAAGATCATCTATACCCGCGACCAGGTCTTCGGCGGCAAGCAGCTCACCGAGGAGATCATGCGCCGTTACGGACTTTCCTACGAGGAAGCGGGCATGGCCAAGCGCCAGGGCGGCCTGCCGGACAACTATGTGCCGGAGGTGCTGGAGCCGTTCAAGGAGGCGATGGCACAGCAGGTCAACCGTTCATTGCAGTTCTTCTTCTCCTCCAGCCAGTACAACAGCATCGACCAGATCGTGCTGGCCGGCGGCAGCGCCTCCATCCCCGGGGTGGACAGCCTGATCCAGGACCAGCTGGGGATCGACACCCTCATCGCCAATCCTTTCGCCAACATGTCGCTGGCATCCAGGATCAAAACCCAGTCGCTCAGCAATGACGCACCGGCACTTATGATCGCCTGCGGCCTGGCGCTGCGCAGCTTCGACGAGCGCTAAAGGGGGAGCACAAGGAAATGGCACGCATCAATCTATTACCCTGGCGCGAGGAACTGCGCGCCCAGCAGCAGAAGGACTTCGTGGTCCAGGTGGTGCTGGCTGCCGTGTTCGGCGCCGCCATCTGGGGGCTGTGGCACATGCAGATGGCCCAGACCATCGAGAACCAGAACAGCCGCAACGGTTTTCTCCAGGCCGAGATCAAGAAACTGGACAAGGAAATCCGCGAAATCAATGACCTCGAAAAGACCAAGGCCAACCTGCTCGCACGCATGAACGTGATCCAGGAACTGCAGAGCAATCGCCCCATGAGCGTCCACCTGATGGACGAACTGGTGCGCACCCTGCCCGAAGGCGTGCATCTGACCAGGCTGCAGCAGAACGAGACCAAGCTCAGCATCGACGGCGTGGCCCAGTCCAACGCGCGGGTCTCGGCCTACATGCGCAACATCGACGCCTCTGACTGGCTCACCAATCCGGGGCTGCAGGTCATCGAGACCAAGAAACAGGAGCGCTCCCGCTCCGCCGAGTTCACCCTCACGGCGAGGCAGAAGAACGCCGACGCGGAAGCCAACCAGGATGCCGGGGGTGATTCATGAACCTGGATCTGAACAAGATCAATGAACTCGACTTCAGCAACATCCATAACTGGCCGCTGCCGGCACGCATCTTCGTCATTGCGCTGGTGGCCGTGGCCGTGGCCTTTCTCGGTTACTGGTTCGACATCAAGGACCAGCAGGCCAACCTGCAGAAGGTCGAGCGCAAGGAACAGGAACTGAAGTCCGAGTTCGAGGCCAAGGCGGCCAAGGCGGCCAATCTCGAGGCCTACAAGCAGCAGCTCGAAGAGATGCGCCAGAGCTTCGGTACCATGCTGCGCCAGCTGCCGAACAAGACCGAGGTCGCCGAACTGCTGGTCGACGTTTCCCAGACCGGCCTGGCCAGCGGCCTGGAGTTCGAACTGTTCAAGCCCGAGAACGAGATCCCCAGGGATTTCTACGCCGAACTGCCCATCAGCATCCGCGTGCGCGGCAGCTATCACGAGTTCGGCAACTTCGTCAGCGGCGTGGCCGCCCTGCCCCGCATCGTCACCATTCATGACATCGGCATTGCGCCGGCCAAGGAAGGGGATGACGGTCAGGGCCAGCTGGTCATGGAGCTGACGGCCAAGACCTATCGTTACCTGGACGAGGATGAAGAGGAGGCGGGCCAGTGAAATTGACCATGGAACGCCCCGCCCGGATTGCCTGGCTGCTGAGTGTATCCGCCCTGGTTGCTGCCTGCGGCGGCGGCCAGACCGATGACCTGCGCCAGTACGTGGACGAGGTGCGCGCCCGGCAGAATACGCGCGTGGAGCCGCTGCCGGAGTTCAAACCCTACGAGACCTTTCTCTACCAGGCCACCGACCTGCGCAGCCCGTTCCGGCCCAGTGCCGGCGGCACCCCGGAGGATATTCTGACCGAGCGCAGCGACAGCGGCGTACGACCCGACAGCAACCGGCCCCGCGAGGCGCTGGAGGCCTTCCCGCTGGATACCCTGCGCATGGTCGGCACCCTGGACCAGGGCGGCCAGTCCTGGGCACTGGTACGCGCCAACGACGGCACCATTCACCGGGTTCAGCCGGGCAACTACCTGGGTCAGAACCACGGCAGGATCGCCAACATAACGGAATACGAAATCGAGTTAGTGGAAATCGTTCCGGACGGGCTGGGAGGCTGGATCGAACGCCAGGCCTCGCTCGCGCTCAGTGAATGATCCCATGGGGGGAAACAGGATGATCACAATGCACTTTGCCCATAACCGTCACAGCCGTCCGCAGGCCTCGACCAGAACGGATACCATCATGACCCGACTGCATACCCTCCTGCTCGGCCTCGCCGTCCTGGTGTTCTCGCAGACACTGGCGGCCCAGACCAACGCCCTGCAGGGCGTTGATGTCTCGTCCCTGCCCGGCAACAAGGTGCAGATCACGCTGAACATGGCCGAACCGGCGGAAAAACCGCTGAGCTTCACCATCGACAACCCGGCCCGGATTGCGCTGGATCTTCCCAACACCAGCAATCAGCTGGGCACCAAGTCACAGAACATCGGCGTCGGCCTGGCCAAGAGCCTGACCGCCATCGAGGCCCAGGGACGCACCCGCGTGGTGTTCAACCTGGTGGAGACCGCGCCCTATGACCTGAAGAGCGAAGGCAATCGCATCGTGCTGACAATCGGCGCCAGCGGCCCGATCACCACCGCCTCCGGCACGGCCGCCGACACCAGCGGAGCGCCGAAGCCCGCACCGCGCAGCGCTGCGGCCGGCAGTCGCATCGAGAATGTCGACTTCCGCCGCGGCCCGGATGGCGAGGCGCGGGTCATGATTCAGCTGTCCAACCCCAACATTCCGGTCGATATGCGCCAGGAGGCGGGCAAGGTCGTGCTGGACATCCACAACGCCCAGCTGCCCGCAGAGCTGGAGCGGCGCCTGGACGTGATCGATTTCGCGACCCCGGTGCAGACCATCGACACCCGCAGCCGCGGCGACAACGTGCGCGTGACCATCGCGCCGGAAGGCGAGTACGAACACATCGCCTACCAGTCCGACGACCTGTTCACGGTCGAGGTGCGCAAGGTCACCAAGGAAGAGCAGGAACAGCGCCAGCGCGAGGAGATCGGCTACACCGGCCAGCGCCTGTCGCTGAACTTCCAGGACATCGAGGTGCGCTCGGTGCTGCAGCTGATCGCCGACTTCACCAATACCAATATCGTGGTCAGTGACACCGTCAGCGGCAACATCACCCTGAGGCTGCAGAACGTGCCCTGGGACCAGGCGCTGGACATCGTGCTCAAGACCAAGGGCCTGGCCATGCGCAAGAACGAGGACGTGATCCTGGTCGCCCCCAGCGAGGAGCTGGCCGCGCGCGAGAAGCTGGAACTGGAATCGCAGAAGCAGATCGAGGAACTGGCCCCGCTGTTCTCCGAGTTCATCCAGGTCAACTACGCCAAGGCTGCCGACCTGGCCACGCTCCTCAAGGGCGAGGGCGGCGGTGAAGGCGCCAGCCTGCTCTCCGAGCGCGGCTCGGTGAGCATCGATCAGCGCACCAACACCCTGCTGGTCAAGGACACGGCCGAGCGGCTGGAGGACATCCGCCGGCTGATCACCAGCCTGGATATCCCGGTGCGTCAGGTGATGATCGAATCGCGCATCGTGATCGCCAATGACGACTTCGCCCGCGATCTCGGCGTCAAGCTCGGGCTGACCAAGAACGACGTCTACCAGAACGAGACCCGCGGCATCATCGGCGGCGGTCTGCCCGGCGACCTGGCCCCTCCGGGCGGCGTGGTCGGCATCGAGAACCCCGCCGGCAGCGGCAACGAGGCCCTGATGGTCGACCTGCCCGTCGGCGACGCGGCAGGCGCACTCAACCTGCTGGTCGGCCGCGTCGGCCGGGATCTGCTGCGCCTGGAACTGTCCGCCATGCAGGCCGAGGGCCGCGGCGAGGTGCTCTCCAACCCGCGCGTGATCACCTCCAACCAGCATGAGGCCACGATTCAGCAGGGTGTGGAGATCCCCTACCAGGAGGCCTCTTCCAGCGGCGCGACCTCGGTCAGCTTCAAGGAAGCCGTGCTGGAGCTCAATGTCACCCCGCAGATCACGCCCGACGACCGCATCATCATGGATCTGCGGGTGAGCAAGGACAGCGTCGGCCAGGTCTTTGCCGGCGTGCCCAGCATCAACACCCGCAACGTCGAAACCCAGGTGCTGGTCGACAACGGCGACACCGTGGTGCTCGGCGGCATCTATGAGCAGACCCGGCTCGACGAGGTCGACAAGGTGCCGTTCTTCGGCGACCTGCCCGGTGTGGGCGTACTGTTCCGCCAGACCCGCAAGCAGGATGACAAGACCGAACTGCTGATCTTCGTCACCCCGAAGATCATCAAGCAGAGCCTGCGCATCAACTGACGCTTGCCCCTGTCAGGCTTTTCTGGCATACCTGCCCGGCATGAAAATGCCGGGCAATTTGTTTCTGGTCGGGCCGATGGGCGCCGGCAAATCCACCATCGGCCGCCAACTGGCGCGCAGCCTGCGCCGTGACTTCCTCGACAGCGACCGCGAGATCGAACTGCGCACCGGGGTGGACATCCCCTTCATCTTCGAAAAGGAGGGTGAAGAGGGTTTCCGCCGCCGCGAGGCGGAGGTCATCGACGAACTCACCCGCAAACAGGGCATTGTGCTGGCCACCGGCGGCGGCGCCGTCACCCGCGAGACCAACCGCCGCCACCTGGCCGACCGCGGCACCGTAATCTATCTGCACACCTCCGTTGACCAGCAGCTGGCGCGCACGGCCCGCGACCGCAACCGGCCGCTGCTGCAGACCGAAGATCCGCGTGCCCGCCTGGAGGCTCTGATGGCCGAGCGCGAGCCCCTGTACCGCTCGCTGGCCAATCTGGTGATCGAGACCGACGGGCGCAGCGTCAAGGATGTGGTGCGCGAGATCGTGCAACGGCTCGACCCCGGCTGCGGAAACCGCCCCCGCACCAACCACGACCGCCACTAGGCGGCTTTACTCGCGGCCGCCTCTGTCCGTATAGTGCTGATCTCGAGCACAAAAGACAGTTCAACCCCATGAAAACCCTGTACGTCGAACTCGGCGAACGCAGCTACCCCATTCATATCGGTCCCGGCCTGCTTGGTCGCGCGGACCTGCTCCAGCCCGCCATCCACGGCCGCCAGGTGATGATCGTCACCAACGAGACCATCGCCCCGCTGTATCTGGCGGCGGCACAGGCCGGGCTGTCCGACTATGACCTCCAGACCGTGATCCTGCCCGATGGCGAGCAGTACAAGAACCTGGACACCCTGAACCGCATCTTCGATGCCCTGCTGGAACACCGCTTCAACCGCAAGTGCACCCTGGTCGCGCTCGGCGGCGGCGTGATCGGCGACCTGGCCGGCTTTGCCGCCGCCAGTTATCAACGCGGGGTGGACTTCATCCAGATCCCGACCACCCTGCTGGCCCAGGTCGACTCCTCGGTCGGCGGCAAGACCGGCGTGAATCACCCGTTGGGCAAGAACATGATCGGCGCCTTCCATCAGCCCAACTGCGTGCTGGCCGACACCGATACCCTGGCCACCCTGGACAACCGCCAGCTGGCCGCCGGCCTGGCCGAGATCATCAAGTACGGTCTGATCCGCGACGCCGATTTCTTCACCTGGCTGGAAAAGAACATGGACCTGCTCACGGCACGCGATACCGATGCCCTGATCTTCGCCATCGCCCGCTCCTGCCTGAACAAGGCCGAGGTGGTCGCCGCCGACGAGCGCGAAAGCGGCCAGCGCGCCCTGCTCAACCTGGGCCATACCTTCGGCCACGCCATCGAGACCGGCATGGGCTACGGCACCTGGCTGCACGGCGAGGCCGTGGGAACGGGCATGCTGCTGGCCGCGCAACTCTCGGCCCGCCAGGGCTGGCTCGATGCGGGCGAGGTCGAACGCATCGAGCAGCTGCTCATCCGGGCCGGTCTGCCGACCCGCATCCCGGACGAGATGAGCACCCGGCAATTCCTGGACCTGATGGCGGTGGACAAGAAGGTCATGGACAGCGGCCTGCGGCTGGTGCTGCTCAAGGGCATAGGCGCGGCCGTGGTGACCGGTGATTTCGACCCCGACCTGCTGCGCGCCACCCTGGACGCCGCCCATGCCGGGTGATCGCACATGACCGGTTACGCCGCCTGCGCCGCCAGTGACGCCAATTCCCGCGGCCGCCGCCATCCGGAGCCGCCCCCGAGCCATCGCAGCGAGTTCCAGCGCGACCGCGACCGCATCATCCACTCGGCCGCCTTCCGCCGGCTGGAATACAAGACCCAGGTCTTCGTCAATCACGAGGGCGACCTGTTCCGCACCCGCCTGACCCATTCCATCGAAGTGTCCCAGATCGCGCGCACCATCGCCCGGGCGCTGCAGCTCAACGAGGACCTGACCGAGACCATCGCCCTGGCCCATGATCTGGGTCACACCCCCTTCGGCCATGCCGGACAGGACGCCCTCAACGCCTGCATGAAGGACCACGGCGGCTTCGAGCACAACCTGCAGTCACTGCGGGTGGTCGATGAACTGGAGGAACGCTATGCCGAGTTCCGCGGCCTGAATCTGACCTTCGAGGCGCGCGAGGGCATCCTCAAGCACTGCTCACTGCCCCAGGCCAGGCTGCTGGGCGAGATCGGCGAACGCTTCCTGAACAAACGCCAGCCCGGCCTCGAGGCCCAGCTGACCAACCTGGCCGACGAGATCGCCTACAACAGCCACGACGTCGACGACGGTCTGCGCGCCGGCCTGATCACGCTGGAGCAACTCAACGGCATCGCCCTGTTCCGCGAGCAGTATGAAGAAGTCCGACGCCGCTACCCGCAACTGCCCGAACGACGCAGCATTCACGAGGTGGTCCGCCGCCTGATCAACTGCCAGGCCGTGGACCTGATCGAAACCAGCCGGGCCCGCCTGGACGCCGCCGCGCCGGACGATATCGAGGCGGTGCGCGCACAGCCCGAACCGCTGATCGCCTTCAGCGAGGGCATGCGCGAGAAGAACCTGGAACTCAAACGGTTCCTGCGCAGCCAACTCTACCGGCATTATCGCGTACATCGCATGACGGCCAAGGCCACGCGCGTGATCCAGGCACTGTTCACCGCCTTTTTCGACGACGTCCGCCTGATGCCGCAGGAAGCGCAGCACGCCTCCGCCGAACTGGCCGACCGGCAGGGCGAGTCCGGCCGCGCCCGCGCCGTGGCCGACTACATCGCCGGCATGACCGACCGTTTCGCCATTGCGGAATACGAGAGGGTGTATAATCCGAAGGAGTTGACCTGAGGTCAGCGCCTTCGGAGATGGTAGGTCGGGTTAGCGGAACGTAACCCGACATGCGCAGCGTCGGATTACGCCCTGCCGGGCTAATCCGACCTACGAAGCCTGGATCTTGTGTCTTATTCTAGGGCCTGTTAACACTAATCCAATCGTCTCTGTTGCGCCTGAAACAGCGCCAATCGAGGCGTGAGGAGCGCAGTTTGGTTATTCCAAATAAGCGACGAGCAACGATGAGTGGCGCTGTTTCAGGCGCAACCCGCAGGGCTGGGGCTGACGTTCCGCCCAGCGGCGTTATCATTCGCTCATGTAGAGTGACTACACTTCACTCATTCTGCCTTGCTGGACGAAACATCAGCCCCAGCAGAGGCGATTGGATTAGTGTTAACAGGCCCTAATAAACCATGCGCCTGTACATGCAGATACCCGCCGCCGACGGCAGCGCCCCGCGCTACTATCACCTGCACCTGCAGGAGGATCTGCTCGAGGGCTGGAACCTGGTGCGCGAATGGGGTCACCAGGGCGCCGGGGGCCGCGTGATCAAGGATCATTACCCCGATCACGACCAGGCCATGGAGGCGCTCATGCGACTGCGTGACGAGCAGATCAGGCGCGGCTATCGGATCGTCTTCATCCAGGGACAGGAGCAGCCTTGAACGCGGAAGCCTCACAGCCGGATACACCGCCCGATTACGTCGCCGCACTGGACCTCGACTGCGACCCCTTCCAGGATCGCCATGAGGCGCGCTTCTTCTATGCCGACCCGGCACTGATGCAGCGCCTGGATCTGCTCCAGCACCTGACCCGCTTCAGCGAACAGCTGCTGTATGTGCGCGCACCGGCGGGCGCCGGCAAGACCATGCTGCGGCAACAGCTGCAGCTGCGGGCCGCCGAACACTGGCGTCTGTGCCAGCTCGACGGCGCAGCGGTGAACACACCCGCCGAACTCTATGTGCAGCTCTCGCACTGTTACCCGGATGCGGCCGCCGAGAACACCGAACACTTCGGCTCCGATCTGATCCACTACTGCCTCGGGCTGCAACAGAGCGGGCAGCTGGCCGTGCTGGTCATCGACAACGCCGAGCGCCTGCCCGCACCCGTACTCGAGGCCCTGCTGGGACTGGCCCGCTCACCCGCCGAAACCCTCAAGGCCCTGCGCATCCTGGTCTTCGCCACGCCCGAGCTCGACCCGACCCTGCAGTCGCTCAGCCTGAAAAGCCCGGGCGAGTCGCTGGTACACATCCTGGATCTGCCGCCCTTCGACGAGCAGCAGAGCGCGGCCTACCTGATGTACCAGCTGGCCATCGCCGGCTACTCCGGCGACAGCCCCTTCAGCGCCACCGAGGTGCGGGCCATGCACAAGACGGCTGGCGGCCGGCCCGGCGAACTCAACCGCCTGGCGCGCGAGACCCTGCTGGAACAGGGGCTGCAGCGCGCCACCGCCCGGCGCCCGGCCGGCCCGTCCCGGTCGCGGCGCGGACGCTGGCTGACCGGGTTCGCCCTGGCCGCCGCGGCCGGGATCGCCCTCGGCCTCTGGCAACTCGGCAGCCGCGCGCCGGCCCTGCCGGACCTGGAGGAACAGACCGTGCAGCTGCCGCCGGCCAACCCCCTCGCCGCCGGGGCTGACACCCCGGACCCGGATCCGGACCCCGCCACCCCGAGCCGGTCGGACCCGCAATCCCCATCCGAACCGCCGGAGCCGGCACAGGCACCGGCGGTCGGCGCGGCGCCGACCCTGGATACCGGGCCGTCCCCGGCGCTGCCGGCACCCCCGGCCCGGGAGACGCCGGCCGAGGCACCCCCGTCACCCACCGCCGAACCCTCCGAACCCGACACGCCAACCCCCCCGGAGCAGGCACCGGCCGAGGCAGAGGCCCCCACTGGGCCGGCCCCCGCCCCAGCTGAGCCGGTCGCCCCATCGCAACCGCAGGCCGCTTCCGCGCCCGCCGACACCGTCACTACGCCCGCGGCACAGGCACCGGACTGGCTGGCCGACCAGCCCGCGGACCATTACACCCTGCAGTTGCTGGGCGCCCGCGACCCGGAGACGGTCGAGCGCTTCCTCGCCCGCCATGGGGATCAGGCCGAACTGCACGCCATCCGCACCTGGCGAAAGGATGCCGCCTGGCACATCGTGGTCACGGGAAGCTACCCGGATCGCGCCGCCGCCACGACGGCCCGCGCCGCCCTGCCCGCGGCGCTGCGCCAACTCCAGCCCTGGCCGCGGCGCTTCGACCAGATCCGCGCTGAACTGCCCCCGGCCGAGTGAGGCGCCTGCCGGGTTCCCGACGCCAGCGCCTGCGTCCATCCCTGCTCAATGTCGGTTTGAACCGCCTGATCGGCGGCGCTATACTTGCCGACCGCTCGGGGTTTGCCCAGGTAGCCGCACGCAATACGGGCGCAGGCAGACCCGTGTCCACGGATCCTGGCCCGCGTCGCTCGCCCCAATCCAGAGCGATGCGGGCTTGCCCCGCCGCGGTCATTCCACAGTCTTCGAATTGGATTGAGAGAGGTTCTGACATGAGCCGAGGTGCATTGCCGCCCAGACAGGGGTTGTATGACCCGGAGAACGAACACGATGCCTGCGGCGTCGGCTTCGTTGCCAACATCAAGGGCCGCAAGAGTCATGCGATCGTCCGCCAGGGCCTGCAGATCCTGGAAAACCTGACCCACCGCGGCGCCGTCGGGGCCGACCCGAAGGCCGGTGACGGGGCCGGCATCCTCATGCAGATCCCCGACGCCTTCCTGCGCGCGGAATGCACCGAACTGGGGTTCGAGTTGCCTGCACCGGGCGAGTACGGCGTGGGCATGATCTTCCTGCCCCGCGATGCCCGCGGCCGCGCCGAGTGCGAGGCCCTGCTGGAGGCCACCCTGGCCGAAGAGGGCCAGAGCCTGCTGGGCTGGCGCGATGTGCCCACCGACGCCGGCTGCCTGGGCGAGAGCGTACTGCCCCTGGAACCGGTCGTGCGGCAGATCTTCATCCAACGCGGCGAGAACTGCACCGATTATGCCGCTTTCGAGCGTAAACTCTTCATTATTCGCAAGGTGGTGGAGAACCAGGTCCTGGCCTCCGGGTTCCCGGGCAAGGAGCAGTTCTATGTCAGCTCCCTGTCCAGCCAGACCCTGGTTTATAAAGGTATGCTGCTGGCCAACCAGGTCGACGCCTACTACAAGGATCTGAAGGACGAGCGCATGGTCTCGGCCCTGGCCCTGGTGCATCAGCGCTTCTCCACCAACACCTTCCCGTCCTGGGACCTGTCGCACCCGTTCCGGATGATCGCCCACAACGGCGAAATCAACACCCTGCGCGGCAACGTCAACTGGATGCGCGCGCGCCGGCATTCCATGGCCTCGAAGCTGTTCGGCGACGATATCGACAAGATCTGGCCGCTGATCCCCGAAGGCCAGTCCGACTCGGCCAGTTTCGACAATGCGCTGGAACTGCTGGTGCTGGCGGGCTACTCGCTCTCCCACGCCATGATGATGCTGATCCCGGAGGCCTGGTCCGGCAATCCGCTGATGGACGAGGAACGCCGCGCCTTCTATGAATATCACGCCGCCCTGATGGAGCCCTGGGACGGCCCGGCCGCCGTGGCCTTCACCGACGGCCGCCAGATCGGCGCCACCCTGGACCGCAACGGCCTGCGCCCGGCGCGCTACCTGATCACCGACGACGACCTGGTGGTCATGGCCTCGGAGATGGGGGTGCTGGACATCCCGGAGGAGAAGATCGTCACCAAGTGGCGCCTGCAGCCGGGCAAGATGTTCCTGATCGACCTGGAGGAAGGCCGCATCATCGATGACGCCGAGATCAAGTCCGGCCTGGCGCGCGCCCATCCCTACCAGGAGTGGCTGGACAAAACCCAGATCCACCTGAAGAACCTGCCGGCCGCCGCCGAGGGCAACGGCGGCGATCCGGCCACCCTGCTGGACCGCCAGCAGGCCTTCGGCTACACCCAGGAAGACCTGCGCATGCTGATGACGCCCATGGCCGCCACCGGCCAGGAGGCCATCGGCTCCATGGGCGCGGACAATCCGCTGGCGGTGCTGTCGAACAAGCCCAAGCCGCTGTTCAACTACTTCAAGCAGAACTTCGCCCAGGTCACCAACCCGCCGATCGACCCGATCCGCGAGGAACTGGTGATGTCGCTGGTCTCGCTGATCGGGCCGCGTCCCAACCTGCTGGACCAGGACGCCGCCGGCAGCCATATGCGCCTGGAGGTGCATCAGCCGATCCTGACCAACAAGGACCTGGAGCGCATCCGCAACATCGAGAAGACCACCGACGGCGCCTTCCGCACCCAGACTCTGGATATCTGCTATGCGGCGCAAGCCGGCGCCGCCGGCATGGAAACCGCGATCGAGGAACTGTGCCGACAGGCCGAGGCCGCCGTGCGCGAAGGCTTCAACATCCTGATCCTGTCGGACCGTTCGGTCAGCGCCGAGCGCCTGCCGATCCCGGCCCTGCTGGCCACCAGCGCGGTGCACCATCACCTGGTCCGGCAGGGCCTGCGCACCGAGGCCGGCCTGGTGCTGGAATCCGGCGCGCCGCGCGAGGTGCATCACTTCTGCGTGCTGGCCGGCTACGGCGCCGAGGCGATCAACCCCTATCTCGCCTTCGAGTCCCTGTCCTCGCTGCACGACTTCCCCGAGGGCGTGGAGGAGACCGATCTGCACAAGCGCTACATCAAGGCGGTCGGCAAGGGCATGCTCAAGGTCATGTCCAAGATGGGCATCTCCACCTACCAGTCCTACTGCGGCGCCCAGATCTTCGACGCCGTGGGGCTGCAGCAGAGCTTCGTCGACCGCTACTTCGCCGGCACCGCCTCCATGATCGAAGGGGCGGGACTCGCCGAGATCGCCGAGGAGACCGTGCGCTGCCACCGCGACGCCTTCGGCGACGCACCCATCTACCGCAACGCGCTGGATGTCGGCGGCGACTATGCCTTCCGCATCCGCGGCGAGGATCACATCTGGACGCCGGACACCATCGGCAAGCTCCAGCACGCCGCGCGCGCCAACGACTTCAAGACCTTCGGCGAGTTCTCCAAAGCCATCAACGAGCAGAGCGAACGCCTGCTGACCCTGCGCGGCCTGTTCGATTTCAAGTTTGCCGATGAGCCCGTGCCGCTGGACGAGGTCGAGCCGGCGAAAGAGATCGTCAAGCGCTTCGCCACCGGCGCCATGTCCTTCGGCTCCATCTCCTGGGAGGCACACACCACGCTGGCCGTGGCCATGAACCGCATCGGCGGCAAGTCCAACACCGGCGAGGGCGGCGAGGAGCCGGAGCGCTTCAAGCCGATGGCCAATGGCGATTCCATGCGCTCGGCCATCAAGCAGGTGGCCTCGGGCCGCTTCGGCGTGACCGCCGAATACCTGGTCAACGCCGACGACATCCAGATCAAGATGGCCCAGGGCGCCAAGCCCGGCGAGGGCGGCCAGCTGCCCGGCCACAAGGTCAACGAGTGGATCGCCAAGGTGCGCCACTCCACCCCCGGCGTGGGCCTGATCTCGCCGCCGCCGCACCATGACATCTATTCCATCGAGGACCTGGCGCAGCTGATTCACGATCTCAAGAACGTGAATCCGCAGGCCCGCATCAGCGTCAAGCTGGTCTCCGAGGTGGGCGTGGGCACGGTGGCCGCGGGCGTGTCCAAGGCGCACGCCGACCATGTGACCATCGCCGGCTACGACGGCGGCACCGGCGCCAGCCCGCTGACCTCCATCAAGCACGCCGGCAGCCCCTGGGAGATCGGCCTGGCCGAGACCCACCAGACCCTGGTCCTGAACCGCCTGCGCTCGCGCATCGCCGTGCAGGTCGACGGCGGCATGCGCACCGGCCGCGACGTGGTGGTGGGCGCACTGCTGGGCGCCGACGAGTTCGGCTTCGCCACCGCGCCGCTGATCGTCGAGGGCTGCATCATGATGCGCAAGTGCCATCTCAACACCTGCCCGGTAGGCGTGGCCACCCAGGACCCGGAACTGCGCAAGCGCTTCACCGGCAAGCCCGAGCACGTGGTCAACTACTTCTTCTTCGTCGCCGAGGAAGTGCGCCAGCTGATGGCCCGGCTCGGTTTTCGCACCATGAACGAGATGATCGGCC
The DNA here is from genome assembly GCA_002699185.1 of Gammaproteobacteria bacterium. GTDB lineage: Bacteria > Pseudomonadota > Gammaproteobacteria > Thiohalobacterales > Thiohalobacteraceae > Thiohalobacter. Next base: position 18,706 of record PABG01000023.1, read on the forward strand.
GGCTGGACCGGCTGGACATGCGCAAGGCCATCAACCACTGGAAGGCACGCGGCCTGGACTACTCCCGCATTCTGCATATGCCGTCCACGGCCGCCGACGAGCCGCTGTACAACTGCGAGACCCAGGACCACGGCCTGGACCAGGCGTTGGACAAACAGCTCATCGAACAGGCCAAACCGGCGCTGGAGCGCGGCGAACCGGTGAAGATTGCCACCCCGGTGAAGAACATCAACCGCTCGGTCGGCGCCATGCTCTCGGGCGAGGTCGCCCGGCGCTACGGCCACCAGGGCCTGCCCGAGGACAGCATCTACATCAAACTCAACGGCATCGCCGGGCAGAGCTTCGGCGCCTGGGCCGCCCACGGCATCACCCTGGAGCTGGAAGGCGAGGCCAACGACTATGTCGGCAAGGGCCTGTCCGGCGGCCGGCTGGTGGTGTATCCGCCGAAGGTCAGCCGCTTCACCGCCGAGGACAACATCATCGTCGGCAACACCGTGCTCTACGGCGCGATCACCGGCGAGTGCTTCTTCCGCGGCGTGGCCGGCGAACGCTTCGCCGTGCGCAATTCCGGTGCCCATGCCGTGGTCGAGGGCGTCGGCGATCACGGCTGTGAATACATGACCGGCGGCGTGGTGGTGGTGCTGGGCGAGACCGGGCGCAACTTCGCCGCCGGCATGAGCGGCGGCATCGCCTATGTACTGGACGAAGCCAAGACCTTCAAGGACCGCTGCAACCTGGCCATGGTCGAGCTCGAGCCGGTGCCCGAGGAGGACGTCGCGCTGGAGGCGCTGGACCATCAGGGCGGCGATCTGGAGACGCACGGCAAGGTCGACATCGGCGACATGACCCGCTTCGATGCCCTGCGCCTGAAGCGTCTCATCCGCAAGCACCTGCATTACACCAACAGTGAAGTGGCACGCCGCATCCTGGACGACTGGGACAGCTACCTGCCCCGGTTCGTCAAGGTCATGCCGGTGGACTACCGCCGCGCCCTGGAGGACATGAAGCAGTCCCAGGCGCAGGAACTGGCAGCCGCGGCCGGAGGAAAGTAAGTCTATGGGCAAGCCAACGGGTTTCATGGAGTATCCGCTGGTCGACCGGACCTATGAACCGGTCGAGCAGCGGCTCAAGCACTATCACGAGTTCGTCATCCCGCTCTCCGAGGACGAGCTCAAGCTGCAGGGCGCGCGCTGCATGGACTGCGGCATCCCCTTCTGCCATCAGGGCTGTCCGGTCAACAACATCATTCCGGACTGGAACGACCTGGTGTATCACGGCGACTGGCAGCGCGCCAGCGAGGTGCTGCATTCGACCAACAACTTCCCCGAGTTCACCGGCCGTATCTGCCCGGCGCCCTGCCAGGAGGCCTGCACCCTGAACATCGAGGACGAGCCGGTCACCATCAAGTCCATCGAATGCGCCATCGTCGACAAGGCCTTCGAGCAGGGCTGGATCCAACCGCAGCCGCCGGCGAACAAGACCGGCAGGCGCGTTGCCGTGGTCGGCTCGGGACCTGCCGGCATGGCCTGCGCCCAGCAGCTGGCGCGCGCCGGCCACGACGTGGTGCTGTTCGAGAAGGCAGACCGCATCGGCGGCCTGCTGCGCTACGGCATCCCCGACTTCAAGATGGACAAACCCATCATCGACCGGCGCATGGAGCAGATGGCCGCCGAGGGCGTGGAGTTCCGACCCAACACCCATGTGGGCGTCGACATTCCCGCTCAGCAGCTGCTGGATGAGTTCGACGCCGTCGCGCTCACCGGCGGCGCTGAACAACCGCGCGATCTGCCGGTGCCGGGGCGCGACCTGGACGGTGTGCATTTCGCCATGGACTTCCTGCCGCAACAGAACCGACGCGTGGCCGGCGACACCGTACCCGAGCATCTGGCCATCACCGCCACTGACAAGCACGTCATCGTCATCGGCGGCGGCGACACCGGCTCCGACTGCATCGGCACCTCCAACCGCCAGGGCGCGAAATCCGTCACCCAGCTGGAGATCATGCCCAGGCCCCCGGAGAAGGAGGACAAGGGTCTGACCTGGCCGGAGTGGCCGCACAAGCTGCGCACCTCCAGCTCGCATGAGGAAGGCTGCGAACGCATGTGGTCGGTCACCACCAAGGAACTGATCGGCGAGAATGGCCGGGTCAGGACGATCAAGTGCGCGAAGGTCGATTGGAACAAGGATGATCAGGGCCGCTGGCAGATGAGCGAGGTGCCCGGCAGCGAGTTCGAACTGCCCGCCGACCTGGTACTGCTGGCCATGGGCTTCACCCAGCCGGTGCATCAGGGCATGCTGGACGAACTCGGCGTGGAATATGACGCCCGTGGCAATGTGAAGGGCGAGACCGAGGGCAAGCGTGCCTACCACACCTCGCGGGACAAGGTCTTCGCCGCCGGCGACATGCGCCGTGGCCAGTCGCTGGTGGTATGGGCCATCCGCGAAGGCCGCCAGTGCGCCCGCGCCGTCGACGAATACCTGATGGGTTGCTCGGATCTGCCCCGCTGAAAATCTCAACGCAGAGACGCAAAGGCGCAGAGAACGCGGTGAATAATATGGTTCGTAGGTTGGGTTAACACGAATTCGCTTTGCGTCCTTTGCGTCTCCGCGCCTCTGCGTTGAAAAGGTTTTTATGTCAGAACTCAAGAACGATCGACTCATCAGGGCCCTGCTGCGCCAGCCGGTGGATGTCACGCCGGTATGGATGATGCGCCAGGCCGGACGTTACCTGCCGGAGTATCGCGCCACGCGCGAGAAGGCCGGGAATTTTCTCACCCTGTGCAAGACGCCGGAACTTGCCTGCGAGGTCACCCTGCAGCCACTGGAACGGTTCCCGCTGGATGCCGCCATCCTGTTCTCGGACATCCTCACCGTCCCGGACGCCATGGGCCTGGGACTGTATTTCGAGGAAGGCGAGGGTCCGCGCTTCAGCCACCCGGTGCGCGATCAGGCCGCCGTCGAGGCATTGGGCGTGCCCGATCCGGAGCAGGAACTGGGCTATGTCATGGATGCAGTGCGGCTGATCCACCGCGAGTTGGACGGCCGGGTCCCGTTGATCGGCTTCACCGGCAGTCCCTGGACCCTGGCCACCTACATGGTGGAGGGCGGCACCAGCAAGGATTTCGCCCGCATCAAGGGCATGATGTACGACCGCCCCGACCTGATGCATCAACTGCTGGGCAAGACGGCCGATGCCGTCGCCCTCTATCTCAATGCCCAGATCCGGGCCGGCGCCCAGGCGGTGATGATCTTCGACACCTGGGGCGGCGCGCTCAGCCCCGGCTGCTACCGTGAGTTCTCGCTCGCCTACATGGCGCAGATCGTCCGCGGTCTCGAACGCAATCACAACGGCCGGACCATCCCGGTCATCCTGTTCACCAAGAACGGAGGCCAGTGGCTGGAGGCCATGGCCGAGACCGGCCCCGACGCCCTGGGCCTGGACTGGACCACCGACCTCGGCGACGCCCGCCGACGGGTGGGCCAGCATGTTGCCCTGCAGGGCAACATGGACCCGGCGGTGCTCTATGCCGCGCCTGCGCGCATCGAGGCCGAGGTCGAACGGATCCTGGCCGATTACGGCACGGGCAGCGGCCATGTCTTCAATCTCGGCCACGGCATCCATCCCGCCATCGACCCGGAACACGCCGCCGCCATGATCGAGGCCGTGCACCGGCTCAGCCCCGCCTATCACAGCTGACGCCCGCCTCCGTACGCAGCGACGACAACCACACAAAACATGTCTGTATAAAGCCTTTTTTACAGACACCTGCCCGAAATACATTACAATTTGATGACCCCAGCAGCAGAACCCACTGACAGCGGGAATCCGTTTTGCCCAGAACCACCACAAGCCGCTTTTCGACCTGGCTGAACCACTCCAGCCTGCGTCAGCGCTATCTGGGCGCGGCGCTGGCCGTCTCGGCAACCATCCTGGCCGGTTCGCTGTACACCGACTATCACATCCGCCAGGCACAGGAACGCAGTACCCGCAACATCGAGCATCGCAACCAGGTCCAGCTGGTCACCCGCTCCCTGCGCAATGCCGTCTGGGGCACGGAATACGCGCTGCAGGCCTTTATCCTCACCCCGACCGCCTGGTACCGCGAAACCGTGCAGCTGCGCATCCGCTCGGCCCTGACCACCACGGAAAAACTGCAGGAACTGGAGTGGCCGCAGCAGCAGGGGCTGGGCAGGACACTCGACGAGATCGATCATGCCCTGCTCGAGCTCAGTTCCGCGGCCAACCGGCTGATGGATATCCGTTCCGATGTCGAGCAGCTGTTTCCGGCCGCCCGCCTGATGGACGATACCCTCGCCCCGGCCCGCACCGAATTCCTCACGGCGGTCCAATTGGCGCTGCAGGAACTGGAAAACGCCACTCCGGACCCCGGGCGGCGGGAAATCCGGGACGGATTCGAGGCCGCCCAACTCTCCTGGCTGCAGATGGTCGGCGCCTTCCGCCTGTACGTGGTACGCCAGGCCGGCATCTACAGTGACACGGAAAAGGGGCTCAACGATGCCGCCCATGACATCAGCCTGCACCATGGCCAGGTAGTCAAAACCCTGGAACGGCTGCATCAGTTCGAGTCGCAGCCGCAGTTCTCCCTGCAGGCAGCAGAATCACTGCAGCAGATGACCCGCAGCGCCAGTGTCTGGTACCGGGCCTTCGAGCGCTTTCGCAGCCTGCGCCAGACCGGCCACTGGCGCGCCGACTTCCCCCTGATCAAGGACGAGATCCAGCCGCTGTTCGCCAGCATCTGGGACAACCTGGATCACATCGATGCCAGGGTGGAGGAAGCGGCCGTACGCGACGTCACCCACTGGAGCGCGCTGGCGCAGAACCTGCGCAACGGCATCATGCTGCTGGTTACGCTGGTGCTGATCACATTCGCCGTGGGCTACATCTTCTTCCAGCGCACCGTGCTCAGCCCCCTGTCCACACTGACCCGGGCCATGAACCAGGTCGCCCACGGCCAGTACCAGGAACGCCTTCCCGCTCCCCGCAACCGCGAGACACGCAATCTGCTCGATGCCTTCCAGCACATGCAGCACATGATCGAACAGCGCCAGAACGAACTGCGCCACCAGACCCTGCATGACGGCCTGACCGGCCTGCCCAACCGCCTCCTGCTCAACGACCGCATGCAGCAGGCCCTGCTGATCTCGGCCCGCGACGGCAACCCCTTCTGCCTGCTGATGATGGATCTGGACCGGTTCAAGGAAATCAACGACACCCTCGGTCACCATGTCGGGGACGAGGTCCTGCGGGAGATCAGCCGCCGTCTGAACGATCTGCTGCGCCGCTCCGATACCATTGCCCGCCTCGGCGGTGACGAGTTCGCCGTCCTCCTGCCCGAGACCGGGATATCCGAGGCCCAGGCCATCGCCGGCAAGATCGCCCAGTGTCTGGATCAAGCGATCAGCATCAACGACCAGCGGCTGCTGGTCGATACCAGCATCGGCATCGCCGCCTACCCCGATCACGGCAGTGACATAGACACCCTGGTCAAGCGCGCCGACGTGGCCATGTATGTCGCCAAGAACAACGGCCTGACACACTCGGTCTACAGTTCCGAGCACGACCCGCACAGCGTCAGCCGGCTGGCCATGATCAGCGAGCTCCGCCACAGCTTCCAGCACGACGAACTGGAGTTGCACTATCAGCCCAAGGTCGCCATCAGTAGCGGTGAACTGGTCGGCGTGGAGGCCCTTCTGCGCTGGCCGCGCTGGAGCGATGTCAGTATCGACTACATCATCACCACCGCCGAGCAGACCGGATTGATCCGCCCACTCACCCAGTGGGTCATTCGCCGCGCCCTGGAACAGCACCTGGCCTGGCAACGACTCAACATCAATCTGCCGATCGCCATCAACCTGTCGACCTGGAATCTGGAGCACGCCGATATCGACGCCAATATCGGGGCGCTGCTCGACGAAATGCAGGTCAACCCCGTATACCTGGAGTTGGAAATCACCGAGAACGCGATGCTCAAGAACCCGGAGCGCGCGCAGGAGATCCTGCAGCGGCTCAGCCAGCGCGGCATCCGCCTGTCCATCGACGATTACGGCACCGGTTTCTCCTCACTCGCCTACCTCAAGCAGATGCCGGTGCGTGAGATCAAGATCGACCGCTCCTTCGTCGCGGATATGCTGGAGGACGAGAACGATGCGGTCATCGTCCGCTCCACCATCGACCTTGCCCATAACCTGGGACTCAAGGTGGTCGCCGAGGGGGTGGAAAGCGCCGACATCTGGGATATGCTGCAGATTCTCGACTGCGATATCGCTCAGGGCTATTACATCGCCCGTCCCATGTCCGCCGCCCGGTTCACCGACTGGCTGCGGGACCGGGCGCAGAAGCGCGCAGACACCAGACAGGACACGGCATGATGCACTACACAGCACCCGGCAGACTCGGCATTGCACTCGCCCTCGCCCTGGCCGCTGCACCGGCAAGCGCGCGGGACGTCAACGGCAACTATGCCGTCTTCGGCAGCGGCAGCGGCGACTGCGAGGATTACCTCGACGCCCGCTATCGCGGCGGGGCGGATGAACTGTTGTACGTGGAGTGGACCGCTGGCCACCTGTCCGCCTACAACCTGCTGCTGGACAATACCTACAACATTCTCGGCACCACCGATCCCTTCGACTTCATGGCGCGGCTCGACGCCTGGTGCCGCCAGCACCGTGACGCAGCCTTCACCGTGGCGGTGGCCAGCCAGATGGAAGATCTGTTCGACGAACGCCGCAACCTCGCCCCGCAGGAGGACAGCGGCTGGGAGAACTGGATTGAGCAGCTTGGGGGCAACAGGCAGACACAGGAAGATGCAGAGTGAACGCCCTCATCACATGAGCGGATTTCACTGCAGCCAGGTATTTTGGCACACACACCAATACACCGTCATTCCCGCCTTCGCGGGGATGACGGAGTCCTTTAGCGCAGCTCTGCAAGCAGGCTTTTGGTCATGCGCACGGCCTGGCCGTGATAGCCACCGCCGAACAGATTGAGGTGATTGAGGACGTGATAGAGGTTGTAGAGTTGCCTGCGCACGGAATAGCCTGAATCCAGCGGCCAGGCATCCTCGTAGGCGGCGTGGAAGTCCCGCCCGAAGCCGCCGAACAACTCGGTCATGGCGAGATCGGCCTCCCTGTCTCCATAGTAGACCGCCGGATCGAAGATCACCGGCTCGCCGCTGTTCAGTACCGCATGATTGCCGCCCCAGAGATCGCCGTGGAGCAGGCTGGGCACCGGCGTGTAATCCACGAACAGGGCGGGGAAGCGCTCCATGAGTTGCGCGCCCAGCCGCTGCAGTTCACCTCCGTGACCCTTGCGCCCGGCCAATTCCAGCTGAAAGCCCAGTCGCCTGTCGCGCCAGAAGGCGATCCAGTCACTGTCCTGCGGCGTGTTGATCTGCGGCGTGGAACCGATGGTGTTGTCGCGATGCCAGCCGAAGGCATCCCGGGTGACGCGGTGCATCCGTGCCAACTGCTCCCCCAGCCGCCCCGCAGCCCCGCTGCCGTGGCCGAATTCCAGATAGTCCATGACCAGATAGCAGTGGCCCCCGGCCACGCCCCAGCACACCGGCGCCGGCGCCCGCACCGAGTCGCTGGCGACAATCTCGTTCAGGCCCTCGGCCTCGGCCTCGAACATATCGGCCAGTTCGGCGCGATTGGTCTTGACGAAGAAGGCGCGGCCGTCGCCCTCCACCCGGAAGGCCTGGCTGATGCAGCCGCCGCCGACGCCCCGGCCGGCGTCTTCGCCGACGTCCACGCCGGTGTGTTCACGGATATCGGACTGGATCTGCTGCCACAGGGTCATGGGATTGAATGCGGGTCGTGGGTGAGCGACGAGGATAACGTGGGTTTCAGGCAGCCTTCAATACTGTCGCGGCCATAACGCAAAGGCGCAAAGACAAGAATTCAATTGTCCCTGAGCGATTGATTATTCCCGTCATTGCGAGCGTAGCGCGGCAATCTCGTACGGTATAGGCAATCATTCAGGGATTGCCACGTCGCTTCGCTCCTCGCAATGACGATTCCATCAGAACCAACTTAAAAACTTTGCGCCTCCGCGCCTTTGCGTCCTCTGCGTTATTGCCGCAACCGTAAAAAGAATCATCCCGCCAGCGCCGCGGTCAGGCGCTGGTGCAGCGGGCTGTGGCGGGGGAAGTGGGCGCGCAGGAATTCCATCTGGTCGGCCATCACCCGCTTGCCCTGCAGATAGATGTATTCGGCGTGAGTGGGAATGAAGGGCACGGCCAGCAGTTCCATCCTCGCCTCTTCCGGCCGCCGCCCTGCCTTGTGGTTATTGCAGCGCTTGCAGGCGGTGACCACATTGTTCCAGACGTCGGCCCCGCCCTGACTGATGGGTGTGACATGGTCGCGCGAGAGCTCGCGGGTGGGAAACTGCTCGCCGCAGTACAGGCACAGCTGGGCGTCACGCTTGAACAGGGTGCGGTTGTTGAGCGGCGGGGTATAGGTGTCGCGGTTCTTCTGCAGCGCGGTGTGGTTGCCGTGGGTGGCGATGATGGAATTGACCTCGACCAGGCTCTGCCTCCGGGTCCGGGCATTGATCCCGCCGCGGATGCGGAAGATCACGCTGCCGCAGGCGTAGGCTACCTGGCCGAGATGGTACAGCCTGACCGCCTCGCGATAATCCACCCACTCCAGCGGCATGCCGCCGGCATCGGTCCTGAGCACCTGATGCGACAAATCCTGCAACATCATCGTGTCCTCACCCTGACGGATACTTCTTTATGTCAGAAGTCTGGCTAAAAGTAAACTGCCCGGCGCCCGCACTCGGTTTTGAAGCAACTGAAATTCCTGAATTTATTTTCAGCATGCCGGATGAGTTCGCGAACAGCGCCTGCAATATTGCAGCGCATCCGCATGACACCCTCGTGTCAGCGGGGGAATTTTTCCACGATATTCAATCGCTCAGCTGAATCCGTTATCATGGCCTGCTTTTGGGGCAGTCGTCGCCGATGGCTGCCCGACCGTACCCACCGGATGCCCGGAGACGGAGAGACAACAATGCCGATACGCGTGGCCGTACCCAAAGAAACCCTGGAAGGCGAGTGCCGGGTCGCGCTCGACCCGGTCGTGGCCAAGCGCTTTGCCGCGCTGGGCTGCGAGGTCCGGATGGAGCACGACGCCGGGGCCGGCGCCCATTATGTGGATGAGGACTACGAGGACGTCAGTTTCGTCACTGACAAGGCCGAGCTGCTTGCCAGCGCCGATGTGGTCCTCAAGGTCCAGCCGCCGACCGAGGACGAGATCAGTCAGATGGCCGAGGGCAGCGTCGTCGTCGGCTTCATGTCACCGCACCGGTTCCCGGACCGCGTCAAACTGATGCGCGACCGGAAAATCACCAGCTTCGCCATGGAACTGATTCCGCGCATCTCGCGCGCCCAGAGCATGGACGCGCTGTCCTCTCAGGCCGCCGTGGCCGGCTACAAGGCCGCCATCATGGCCGCCGACCGCAGCGGGCGCTTCTTCCCCATGCTGACCACCGCCGCCGGCACCATCCGCCCGGCGAAAGTGCTGGTCATCGGCGCCGGTGTGGCCGGACTGCAGGCCATCGCCACGGCCAAGCGCCTGGGCGCGGTGGTCGAGGCCTATGATGTGCGCTCGGCCACCCGCGAGCAGGTGCAGTCCCTGGGCGCCAAGTATATCGATACCGGTGTGGCCGCCGAGGGCGAGGGCGGCTATGCCCGTGAACTGACCGAGGAGGAAAAACGCAAACAGCTGGAAGTCCTGGCAAAGCACATCACCCAGGCCGATGCCGTGATCACCACCGCCGCCATCCCCGGCAGGCCCTCGCCGAAGATCATCAGCAAGGAGATGGTCGACAACATGAAGGTCGGCTCGGTCATCATCGACCTGGCCGCCGAGGGCGGCGGCAACTGCGAGGTCACCAAACCGGGCGAGGATTACGTCTACGGCTGCGTGCGCGTCTACGGTCCGTTCAACGTACCTTCCATGCTGCCGGTGCACGCCTCCGACATGTACGCCAAGAACCTGCTCAACTTCCTCACCCCCATGATCGAGGAAGGCGAACTCAAGCTCGACTGGGAGGATCAGGTCATCAAGGACTCGGCACTGACCCACGACGGCGAAATCAGGCACGAACCCACCCGCGCCCTGGTGGAAGGAGACGCGTCATGATCGAAGGCTTCACCGCACTCTATATCTTCATGCTGGCCGCCTTCACCGGCTACGAGGTCATCGCCCGGGTGCCGGTCATCCTGCACACCCCGCTGATGTCGGGCTCGAACTTCGTCCACGGCATCGTGCTGGTCGGCGCCATGGTGGCCATGGGCCACGCCGACACCGACATGGAGCGCTTCATCGGCTTCATCGGCGTGATGCTGGCCGCGGGCAACGCGGTCGGCGGCTACGTGGTCACCGAGCGCATGCTCGAGATGTTCAAGAGCAGCAAGGAGGACCGCAAATGATCGAGCTGAGTTATTTCGCGGCCGCGGTCCTGTTCATCCTCGGCCTCAAGCGCATGAGCTCGCCGAAGACGGCCCGCGGCGGCATCGTCTGGGCCGGCGCCGGCATGGTGGTGGCCACCTTTGCCACCTTCTTCATGCCCGACATGGGCAACTACGGCCTGATGATCCTGGCCATCCTGATCGGCGGCGGCGCGGCCTGGTACACCGGCAAAAAGGTGGCCATGACCGACATGCCGCAGATGATCGCCATCTACAACGGCATGGGCGGCGGCGCGGCCGCCGCCATCGCCGCGGTGGAGCTGCTCAAGGGCCACTTCGACAACAGCACCTTCCAGGTGCTGGCCGTGGCGGGCGCCCTGATCGGCTCGGTGGCCTTCTCCGGCTCTATGATCGCCTTCGCCAAGCTGCAGGGGCTGATGAAGAAGTCCTTCCACTTCCCCAGCCAGCAGGCGATCAATCTGGTCGTGTTCGGCCTGGCCATCGCCTTCGGCCTGTATGTGATGTTCGCCGAGGCACCGGGCGGCTTCGCCCTGTTCATGTTCTTCGCCCTGGCGCTGGCCTTCGGCGTGCTCATGACCCTGCCCATCGGCGGCGCCGACATGCCGGTGGTGATCTCGCTGTACAACGCCCTGACCGGCCTGGCCGTGGCCTTCGAGGGCTTCGTGCTCGGCAACGCTGCCATGATCATCGCCGGCACCGTGGTCGGCTCGGCCGGCACCCTGCTCACCCAGTTGATGGCCAGGGCCATGAACCGGCCGCTGTCCAACGTGCTGTTCTCCGGCTTCGGCGCGGTCGAGGCCGAAAGCAGCGCCGGCCCCGAAGGCGAGATGAAGGAGATCGGCGCCAGTGACGCCGCCGTGATGATGGCCTTCGCCAACAAGGTGATCATCGTGCCCGGCTACGGTCTGGCCGTGGCCCAGGCCCAGCACAAGATCTGGGAACTGACCGAGATGCTGGAAGAGCACGGCGTGGACGTGAAGTTCGCCATCCATCCGGTCGCCGGGCGCATGCCGGGCCACATGAACGTGCTGCTGGCCGAGGCCGGCGTGCCCTATGACAAGATCTACGACCTGGAGGAGATCAACGCCGAGTTCCCGCAGGCCGACGTGGCCCTGGTGATCGGCGCCAACGACGTGGTCAACCCGGTGGCACGCAACGACAAGTCCAGCCCCATCTACGGCATGCCGATCCTCAACGCCGACCAGGCGAAGAACGTGATCGTGGTCAAGCGCGGCCGCGGCCGCGGTTTCTCCGGCATCGAGAACGGGCTGTTCTTCCTCGACAACACGCGTATGCTCTACGGTGACGGCCAGGAGGTTGCGGCCAAGCTGATTGCCGAGGTCAAACAACTGTAACTGCTGCAGCAATTGCAGTCATGCCCCGACAGAAAGCTCGGCCGCGCCGGGCTTTTTGTTTCTGCAACCCAATAACGGAACGGGCGCCATGGCAACCCCCACATCTGTCGCGCGCAGCACCTGGATCCTTGCCGGCTGGCTGACCGCCGCTGCTGCCCATGCCTTTCCCACCGATCTCGATCAGTGCCTGCTCGAACAGCTCAAGACCGCGCCTGACGAAGCCACCGTGGCCGAGCTCAAGGCCGTCTGCCTGGAATCACTCCTGCCGCTGACCGGACAGGGGACGGATACGCCGGCCGCGGCACCCACACCCGCCGCCGGGGAAAACGCCGCCGGTGAAACGCAAGCCTCCCCGCTGGAGACCCGCATCACCCTGGAACGTGCCACATCGGGGAATCCCTTCGTCATCACCCCGCACCGGCCCAACTACCTGCTGCCGGCCACCTACAGCTTCTCCCCCAACGCCGATCCCTTCGACGTCAGCGAGGGCGAACTCCAGAACTGGGAGTTCAAGTTTCAGCTCAGCTTCAAGTTCCCGCTGCTGCGCGGCCTGTTCAATGACCGCAGTTCGATCTTTCTGGCCTACACCAATCAATCCTACTGGCAGGCCTACAACCGGGAATTCTCCTCGCCTTTCCGCGAGACCAATCACGAGCCCGAGCTGTTCCTGACCTATCTGCCCGACTACTCGCTGTTAGGCCTCGATGCCCGGCTGCTGCAGGTCGGCCTTTCGCACCAGTCCAACGGCCGCGGCGGTGTACAGTCGCGCAGCTGGAACCGTCTCTATGCCGACCTGGTGTTCGAACGCGGCAACTTCGCCTTCAGCCTCAAGCCCTGGTACCGCATCCCCGAACAGAAGAAGAGCAGCCCGACCGATGCCACCGGCGACGACAACCCCGACATCGAGGACTACATGGGCTACGGCGAATTGCGCTTCGCCTACAAGCTGGACGGCCATTCCCTGAGCCTGATGCTGCGCAGCAATCTCAGCCGCAGCGAGCCCCGGGGGGCGGTCGAGCTGGGCTGGTCCTTCCCCCTGACGCGCAAGCTCAAGGGCTACGCCCAGTACTTCGACGGCTACGGCGAGAGCCTGATCGACTACGATGCCCATATCCGCCGCGTCGGGGTCGGCATCGCGCTGACCGACTGGTTGTAGACTGGCTGTTAGCCCGGGACAGGCTGGCCATGCCGCGCTAACGCCGAGTACACGCCCGGCAGGCCGCCGGTTTATAACCGGGTTATAAAGCGGCCGGACCGCCCCGGCGGGCACGGAAGAGGGAACAGGGACCGGCGGCGATTGCAAGCTTGATTTTTCTTCCCTGCCCGGTTTATACACAAGCTGCAAGCAAATCCGACCTTTTCGCGCCAGATGCCCGTCACCAGTCCGGCCCAACTGCGGTATTTTTATAAGACACTGTTTTATAAAAATAAAAAACACTGGTGACAAAATGCGCAAATTAACACAAATGCAACAAATACAGGCCCTGGAACCCTTTAGCCCCATTCGTTCCACAAAGTTATCCACAGTTTTTGTGGATAAGGGAAATACCGCTTCCAGATTAGCCGGTTAACCCTGTTTTGTGACAACCTGAGTCAAGTAGCCACGATAACTGCCCGGACAACCCCTTGCCCACACAGTCCACAGCAACCTATGCCAGGGTGGCCCTGCCCTGCCCCCTGTACCGGGTCTTCGATTACCGTCTGGCGCAGCCCGGCCCCATCGCCCCGGGCAGCCGGGTGCGGGTCCCGTTCGGTCGCCGCAGCCTGGTCGGCGTGGTGCTTGAGCTCGGTTCCGACACGGAGTTGCCCGCGGCGCAGATCCGCCCCCTGTCTGAGCTGCTCGACGCCCGGCCGGTACTCCCACCCGACCTGCTGGCGCTGCTGCGCTGGGCCGCCGGCTACTACCACCATCCGATCGGGGAGGTCCTGGCCCAGGCCCTGCCGGCCCTGCTGCGTCAGGGGCGGCCCGCCCGCATCGAGCAGACCCGTCACTGGCAACTGAGCGCTGCGGGCCGGGCCGTGGACCCCGCTGACCTGGTCCGGGCACCGCGCCAGGCCGCCCTGCTCAGCCTCCTGGCCCGTTGCCCGGAGGGCGCCGACCGCGACCGGCTGCAGCATGAGGGCCTGTACCGGCGCGAGACGCTCAGGACGCTGGTCGACAAGGGCTGGGTGGAGGAGCGCCTGGACACGCCGGGGCTGGCTGCCCCGGGCGCGGGTGCTGCAGCCCCGTCACTCAACCCCGCCCAGGCCAGCGCCGTCCAGACCGTGGCGGAGCACACCGGCTATGGCTGCTTCCTGCTCGACGGGGTGACCGGCAGCGGCAAGACCGAGGTCTATATCCGCGCCATCGAACAGGCCCTGGCGGCCGGGCGCCAGACCCTGCTGCTGGTGCCCGAGATCGGCCTGACCCCGCAACTGATGCAGCGGCTGCGCGCGCGGCTGGCCGCGCCCATGGTGATCCTGCATTCAGGGCTGAGTGAGCGCGAGCGCCTCAACGCCTGGGTGGCGGCGCGCGACGGCACGGCCCGGATCGTGGTCGGCACCCGCTCGGCCGTGTTCACCCCGCTGCCGGAGCCGGGACTGTTCATCGTCGACGAGGAACACGATCCCTCGCTCAAGCAGCAGGACGGGTTTCGCTACTCGGCCCGCGACCTGCTGATCTGGCGCGCCCGGCAGCAGGCCGTTCCCGTCCTGCTGGGATCGGCCACGCCCTCCCTGGAAAGCCTGTACAACGCCGACCAGGGGCGCTATCAGCGCCTGCATCTACCGCAACGCGCCGGCGCGGCCAGCGACCCGGAACTCAAACTGCTGGACATCCGCGGCCAGCCGCTGCGCGAGGGCCTGGCCGAACCGCTGCTCGGGGCCATGCGCCGGCACCTTGCGCGCGGCGAACAGGTGCTGTTGTTTCTCAACCGGCGCGGGTTCGCCCCGACGCTCATCTGCCATGAATGCGGCTGGGTGGCGGCCTGTCGGCGCTGCGACAGCCACCTGACCCTGCATCAGCGCCGCGGCCGGCTGCACTGCCATCACTGCGACGCCAGCCAGGGCGTCCCGGTGCAGTGTCCCGAGTGCGGCAGCCCGGACCTGCGCGGGCTGGGCTATGGCACCGAGCGCATCGAGCAGACCCTGCAGCAGCTGTTCCCCGATCATCCCTGTCTGCGCATCGACCGCGACAGCACCCGGCGCAAGGGCCAGCTCGAAGCCCTGCTGGAACAGGCCCACAGCGGCGCGGCGCGCATCCTGCTCGGCACCCAGATGCTGGCCAAGGGCCATCATTTTCCCGGCGTGACCCTGGTGGGCATCCTGGAGGCCGACCAGCGCCTGTTCTCCAGCGATTTCCGCGCCAGCGAACGTCTGGCCCAGCTGATCGTCCAGGTCGCCGGCCGCGCCGGTCGGGCCGAACGGCCGGGGACGGTGCTGATCCAGACCCACCACCCCGACCACCCGCTGCTGCGGCTGCTGGTCACCGAGGGCTACGCCGCCTTCGCCGCGGCGGCCCTGGCCGAACGCAGGGACGCCGGCCTGCCGCCCTATGCCAGCCTGGCCCTGCTGCGGGCCGAGGCCACTGACCGCGAAGCGCCGCGGGAATTTCTGGAACAGGCCCATGCCCTGGCGCTGCAGCAGTCGGGGCCGGAGATCGAGTTCTGGGGTCCGGTGCCGGCGCCGATGGAGAAACGCGCCGGCCGCTACCGCGCCCAGCTGCTGGTGCAGTCCGCCGCGCGGGCCACCCTGCACCGGCTGCTCGATGCCTGGATCCCGGCTCTGGCCGAGTCGCCCGCGGCCCGGCGCATCCGCTGGTCGCTGGACGTGGACCCGGTCGATACCTTTTAGTCTGCCTCCGGCGGGATAAACGCAAAGGCGTTTATGCCCTATGGGTACAGAGACGCAAAGATTTTTTATATTATTTCCCCTCTGCGTCTTTGCGCCTCTGCGTCCCTGGCGTTACTGTCGCCGGCGTTGGGCAAAACCCATAAACCGCCCTTGCAACCCATCCGCAACACCGGATAATAGCCGGCTTCGAGCCGCATCCCGGCCCTGCACAATCTCCAGGAAGATCATGAAACACCTGCTCCAGGACCTGCTCCAGCACAGCCTCGCCACCCTGCAGGGCGACGGCACCCTGCCCGGGGATCTCGAGGTCGAGATCCATCTGGAACGCACCCGTGACGCCAGCCACGGCGACTTCGCCACCAACCTGGCCATGACCCTGTGCAAGCCCGCGCGCAGCAAGCCACGCGACCTGGCCGGGAAACTGGTCGCCGCCCTGCCGCCGTCCGAATTCGTCAAGCGGGTGGAGATCGCCGGCCCCGGCTTCATCAATTTCACCCTCACCGCCGATGCCTGGCACCAGGGCATTGACCGGATCCTGGAGCAGGGCGAGGCCTACGGCCGCTCGAACCTGGGTGAGCAGCTGCCGGTGCAGGTGGAATTCGTCTCCGCCAACCCGACCGGCCCGTTGCACGTCGGCCACGGCCGCGGCGCGGCCTACGGTGCGGCCGTGGCCGATCTGCTGGCCGCGGTCGGCTTCAACGTGCATCGCGAATACTATGTCAACGACGCCGGCCGCCAGATGGACATCCTCGCCGCCAGCGTCTATCTGCGCTACCTGGAATTGTGCGGCGAGGAATTCGTCTTCCCCAGCAACGGCTACAAGGGCGACTATGTCTGGGACATCGGCGCCACCCTGCACCGCAACCACGGCGATGCCTGGCGCGTCAGCACGGACGAGCTCTACACGGACGTCCCCGCCGACGCGCCCGAGGGCGACAAGGAGGCGCACATCGACGGCCTGATCGCGCGCATCCAGTCGCTGCTCGGCCCCGAGCGCTATCGCGAGGTGTTCGACGCCGGCCTGAACGAGATCCTGGCCAACATCCGTCAGGACCTGAAGGAATTCGGGGTCGAGTATGACGAATGGTTCTCCGAGCGCTCGCTGACCGAACAATCCCTGGTCGATGCCGCCATCGCGCGGCTGCAGGAGGCCGGCTACCTGTACCAGCAGGACGGCGCGACCTGGTTCCGCTCCACCGACTTCGGCGACGAGAAGGACCGGGTGGTGGTGCGCGACAACGGCCAGAAGACCTACTTCGCCTCCGACATCGCCTATCACATGAACAAGCTCGAGCGCGGCTTCGCCCGCGTCATCGACGTCTGGGGCGCCGACCACCACGGCTATGTGCCGCGGGTGAAGGCCGCGCTGCAGGCGCTCGGCGACGACATCGACCGCCTCGACGTGCTGCTGGTGCAGTTCGCCATCCTCTACCGCGGCGGCGAGAAGGTGCAGATGTCGACCCGTTCCGGCGAGTTCGTCACCCTGCGCGAACTGCGCCAGGAGGTGGGCAACGACGCGGCGCGTTTCTTCTATGTCATGCGCAAATGCGAGCAGCACCTGGACTTCGACCTGGACCTGGCCAAGTCCCAGTCCAGCGACAACCCGGTCTACTACATCCAGTATGCCCATGCGCGCGTGTGCAGCGTGCTGCGCCAGATGCAGGAAAAGGGCATGCAGTGGGACCGTGCGCGCGGGCGCGATCACCTGCACCTGCTGCATGAATCGCACGAGCAGTCGCTGATGATCAACCTGTCGCGCTATCCGGAGGTCGTCGAGGCCGCCGCGCTCAACCACGAACCGCATCAGCTGGCGCACTACCTGCGCGACCTGGCCAACGACTTCCACACCTACTACAACGCCCACCAGTTCCTGGTCGGCGACGAGAAGCTGCGCGACGCACGACTCAACCTGATCCTGGCCACGCGCCAGGTGATCGCCAACGGCCTGGGCCTGTTGGGGGTGTCGGCGCCGGAGTCGATGTAAGCAAACTGCAATCCAAATTGAACCAAAAGTCATTGCGAGGCCCACAGGGCCGCGGCAGTGCA
>PABG01000024.1 GCA_002699185.1 Gammaproteobacteria bacterium
ATCCAGTGGGCGCCCTGCGCCGCCTCCATGGGGTCATGGAACAGCTGCACCCGGTCGCCGGCGGCCGCCAGGATGTCGGTATCGGGTGCATAGTCCTGCGGGCAGCCCAGGCGCAGGTTGAAATCGAACTGGCGCGCGGCGTTGATATAGGAATGGCACATGTTGTTGCCGTCGCCGATGTAGGTGACGGTCGCGTCCCGCACCTCGCCGCGATGCTCGACGAAGGTCTGCACATCGGCCAGCAGCTGGCAGGGATGGTACATATCGGTCAGGGCGTTGATCACCGGCACCCGCGACTCGGCGGCGAAGCGCTCGATCTTGTCATGCTCGTAGGTGCGGATGATGATGCAGTCGGCCATGCGTGACAGCACCCGCGCGGTGTCCTCCAGCGGCTCACCGCGCCCCAGCTGGGTGTCGCGCGGCGACAGGAACATGGCGTGGCCGCCGAGCTGGGCCATGCCGGCCTCGAACGACACCCGGGTCCGGGTCGAGGACTTCTCGAACACCATTGCCAGGGTCTTGTTCTTCAGCGGCTCGAAGATCTCGCCGTCATAGTGCTTCTGTTTCAGTTCGATGGCCCGGCGGATCAGGGTCTCCAACTCGGCCGGAGATAGATCCATCAGGGTGAGAAAGTGACGCACGGGCATGTTTCACGCCTCCTGCAGGAAGTCGGTGACCAGGGCGCAGACGGTCTCGATCAGTTCATCGCCCTGCTCGTCAGTGAAAATGAGTGGCGGCAGCAGCCGGATGACGCTCTGCGCGGTGACATTGATCAGCAGCCCGCGTTCCAGCGCCCGCTTGACCAGCTCCCCGCAGGGCCGGTCCAGGGCGATGGCCAGCAGCAGGCCGTGACCGCGGATGTCGATCACCCCGGCGGTATTCTCCAGCCGGGTGCGGAAGCCGGCCAGCAGCTGTTTGCCGAACTGCCCGGCGCGTGCGGGCAGCTGCTCCTGTTCCATGGTTTCCAGCACGGCAAGGGCGGTGCGGCAGCCCAGCGGGTTGCCGCCGAAGGTGGTGCCGTGATGCCCGGGCTGGAACAGTTCCGCGGCCGCCCCGCGTGCCAGGCAGGCGCCGATGGGAAAACCGTTGCCCAGGCCCTTGGCCAGGGTGAGCACGTCGGGCAGGATGCCGGCGTGCTGGAAGGCGCACCACTGGCCGGTGCGGCCGATGCCGGTCTGGATCTCATCCAGCATCAGCAGCCAGCCCTGTTCGTCGCAGAGGGCGCGCAGGCCGGTCAGGTAGTCGGGGGCGGGGACCCGGATGCCGCCCTCGCCCTGCACCGGCTCGACCAGCACAGCCACAATGCCCTCGACCTCCGAGGCGGCGCGGCGCACGGCCTCCAGATCGTCGTAGGGCACCCGGGTGAAACCTTCCACCAGCGGTTCGAAGCCGGCCTGGACCTTCGGGTTGCCGGTGGCGGTGAGCGTGGCCAGGGTGCGGCCGTGGAAGCTGTTCTCCATCACCAGGATCCGCGGCCTGGCGATGCCGCGGACGCGGGCATGCAGCCGGGCCAGCTTGATGGCGGCCTCGTTGGCCTCGGCGCCGGAGTTGCAGAAGAAGGTCCGGTCCAGGCCGGCGCGGCTGCACAACTCCGTGGCCAGCCGTTCCTGCAGCGGAATCTCGTACAGATTGGAGGTATGCACCAGGGTGCGGGCCTGATCGCAGATCGCTTCGCTCACGGCCGGGTGGGCGTGTCCCAGACCGCAGACCGCGATGCCGCTGAGTGCATCCAGGTAGCGGCGGTCCTGGTCGTCCCACAGCCAGGCGCCCTCGCCGCGTACGAAGCGTACCGGCAGGCGGCCGTAGTTGTGCATCAGGTGGTCGTTGCTGCTCATAACAGGGGCCCAGAAAGCAAAAAAGCAGCTCGCAAGAGCCGCCATCGGTAAAAGATCAATCCTATCGGGATTGCCCTGGCTTGGCAAATGTGTTGATAACTGGTTGATTGAATGGCATTTAGATGAGCTGGCTACCGTAGACTGTAGGCCGGAATAAGGGCCCGCGGCCCGTTTCCGGCAAGCGCCTCTTCGATGCGGGCTGCCGGGAACGCTGCGCTTATCCCGGCCTACAGGCTGGATCCCCGCCTTCGCGGGAATGACGGAGTTGAAGTAGATGCCATTCAACTAACTGATTAAAAATAGAAAAGGCCCGGACTCAGCCGGGCCTTTCGAGGCGCTTGCCTGGCAGCCGACACTCAGAACGGCAGGCCGCCGTTGTGATAGTGGCTGGCGGTCATGCACAGCAGCATGGGCAGTGAGAGCAGGGTGTTGGTGCGCGAGGCGTACAGGGCCACGGTCTTGGCCTTGGCCTTTTCCGCGTCGGAGGCCTGCACCATGCCCAGGACCTTCTTCTGGTTGGGCCAGATCAGCACCCAGACGTTGAACAGCATGATGGTGCCCAGCCAGGCGCCGATGCCGATCACGGCAGCGTTCTGCTTGAGCAGGAAGGCGTCGGCGAAGATGCCGTACTTGCCCAGCGCGGCGGCGCCGGACAGCCAGGTCAGCAGCGCGGCCCAGCGGAAATAGAGCAGTGCCTTGGGGGCGACGTACTTGCCGATGGCGGCCGGGCCGGGACCGTCCTTGTCGGCCATGGCCTCGGCCTGGGCCGGGACCTGCACGAAGTTGAAGTAATAGAGCAGGCCGATCCACATCACGCCGACCACGACGTGGAACCAGATGGTCCATTCAGTGGCCGTGGCGGGCACGGGGCTGTCGATGACGGCCACGATGATAAGCGCCAGCACGATGCCGACGACAGTGGTAGCCCAGGGCGATTTCAAAGGATTCATGGATCATACCTCCAGATCGTTATTTTTGCGGGAAGGGTTGGAATTACCAAAACCTTACGAAATTAGTAGGGTTCGAGAGAATAGGGTAGCCCCTGACCGATTGCAATAGACTAACTCCGGCATTTTGTTGGGTTTTATCCACTCATGAACAGGGTGGAGAAAACCTGTACCATCGCTGCCATGCATTTGACGTCCACACCTTTCTCCAGCCCGGTCCGTTGCACATGGATGCCATCGAACTGAGCCTGTTCGCCAGCCGCATCGAGGCGGTGTGCGACGAGATGGGGGCGGTGCTGCAGCGCTCGGCCTTCTCGCCCAACATCCGCGACCGGCTGGATTTCTCCTGCGCTGTGTTCGATCCCGCCGGCGAGCTGTGTGCCCAGGCCGCGCACATCCCGGTGCACCTGGGCAGCATGGCCTATGCCATGCGCGGCCTGGTGGGCGCGGTTGACTGGGCGCCGGGCGACATGCTCATCGTCAACGACCCCTACCTGGGCGGCACCCACCTGCCAGATGTCACCCTGATCGCGGCCGTGTTCCTGGACGGGCGGCTGATCGGCTTCGTGGCCAACCGCGCCCATCACGCCGACATCGGCGCCGAGGCCCCGGGCTCCATGCCGATCTCCAGACGCCTGGATGAGGAGGGTCGCATCATCCCGCCCGCCCTGCTGCTGCGCGGCGGGGAGCTGGACGAGGCCCTGTTCGGGGAGATCACCGCCGCCACTGCCGCGCCGGCTGTCACCGAGGCGGATTTCACCGCCCAGATCAGTGCCAACCGGGTGGGGGTCAGGCGTCTGCAGGCCCTGGCCGAAGCTCGGGGGGAGGCGGTCTATCTGCAGGCGCTCGCGGCCCTGAACGACTATGCCGCCGCCCTGGCCGGTGAGGCGCTGGCCGCCCTGCCGGAGGGAAGTCATCACTTCATCGATTATATGGACGACGACGGGCAGGGCCATGCGCGGCTGCCGATCCGGGTGTGCGTGACGGTGGCGGACGGCGGCGTGGAGGTGGATTTCTCCGGGACCGCGGAACAGGTGCCGGGCAATGTCAACTGCCCGCTGTCGGTGGCAGCCGCAGCGGTCTACTATGTGTTTCGCTGTCTGCTGCCGCCCCAGACGCCGGCCTGCGCCGGCAGCTTCCGCGCCATCCGTATCCGCGCCCCGGAAGGTTCGCTGGTCAACGCCCGCCGGCCGGCAGCGGTGGCGGCCGGCAATGTCGAGACCTCCAGCCGCATCGTGGATGCCCTGCTGGGCGCGCTTGCCGGTGCCCTGCCGGCGCGCATCCCGGCGGCCAGCCAGGGTACGATGAACAACCTGGCCATGGGCGCGCGCGGCGCGGACGCCAGCTGGGACTATTATGAAACCCTGGGCGGCGGCATGGGCGGCGGCCCGCAGCAACCGGGGCTGAGCGCGGTGCAGACGCATATGACCAACACTCTGAACACGCCCATCGAGGTGGTGGAGCGCTTCTATCCCCTGCGCGTGACTCGCTATGCCATCCGCCGCGGCTCCGGCGGCGCCGGCCGGCATCCCGGCGGCGACGGTCTGATCCGCGAATACGAGTTCCTGGCCCCGGCGCAGGTGACCCTGCTGACCGAACGCCGGACCACTGCGCCCTGGGGGCTGCAGGGCGGGGATGCGGGTCGGCCGGGAGTGAATCTTCTGAACGGCAGGCCGTTGCCGCCGAAGGTGGCGCTGGAGGTCGCCGCCGGCGACCGGCTCACCCTGGAGACGCCCGGCGGCGGCGGCTGGGGTGGGGTAGCCTGTAGGCCGGAATAAGGGCTATGCGGCCCGTTTCCGGCGGTGCCGGGGTTGCCGGGAACGCTACCGCTTATCCCGGCCTACCGCCTGGGGAATGTAGGATGGGTGAAGCGCAGCGCAACCCATCATTCCCGGCGAGGTGATGGGTTGCGGCGCCTAGCGCCTCCACCCATCCTACCAACATAATGCAGGTTGGGGCCTTTTGTTCGGTCCCATCCATGCCGATGAGAAACAACCCGTAGGCCGGAATAAGGGCCATGCGGCCCGTTTCCGGCGTCGCCGGGTTGCCGGGAACGCTATCGCTTATCCCGGCCTACCGGCTGGGGCAGGTGTTAATGTAGGTCGGGCTTCACTTTGCTCAGCCCAACCTACGATGATGTGAAGGGAGTATTGATACATGAACAGGTTCTGGATTGTGGTGCTGTGCTGTCTGCTTCCCGCCCTGTCCGGCTGCGGCGCCCTGGTGGTCGGCGGGGCCGCGGCCGGCGGCTACTATGTCGGCAAGGATGAGCGCACGGCGGGCGAGATCTCGCGCGATGCCACCATCACCTCCACCATCAACACCCGCTATGTGCGTGACCGCGATGTCAGTGCCATGGATATCAATGTGGACACCTACCGCGGCGTGGTTACCCTGTACGGCAGTGTTGCCAGTCAACGGGCAGCCGAACGGGCGGTGGAGATCGCCCGCGGGGTGAAGGGGGTGGTGCAGGTGAATTCCAAGCTGACAGTGGTCGATGGTTGACGTGGATGTGCCCGGACAGTTACACAGCGATTTGCAATGTTGGCGACAATGCAAAATAACCGTCATTCCCGCGAAGGCGGGAATCCATAAGGTTTGGTTTGCAGTGCTGGATCCCCGCCTTCGCGGGGATGACGGGAGGGGTGTTATCAAGGATTCTCTGACTTGTGTTCTGTCTCTTGAGACCTGGGTCTTGACCTGATGTGCGGCATCTGCGGCGAATTGCGTTTCGACGGCCGGTCTCCCAACCTGGGCACCGTCCATCGGATGATGGAACGGCTGGAACGGCGCGGCCCGGACCATGCCGGCAGCCATTCCGACGGCCCGCTGGCCATGGGCCACCGGCGGCTGTCGATCATCGATCTGAGCGCCCATGCCAACCAGCCGATGGTCGATCAGGACCTGGATCTGGCCATCGTCTTCAACGGCACCATCTACAACTATCCCGAACTGCGCGAGGAACTCATCGCGCTGGGGTATCACTTCTTCTCCCACGGCGACACCGAGGTCATCCTCAAGGCCTACCAGGCCTGGGGCGAGGCCTGCGTGGAGCGCCTGCACGGCATGTTCGCCTTCGCTGTCTGGGACAGCGACCGCCAGCGCCTGTTCGTGGCGCGTGACCGCATGGGCATCAAGCCGCTCTATTACCGCTATGCCGACGGCTGCTTCCGCTTTGCCTCCACCAGCCAGGCCCTGATCGCCGCCGGCGGGGTGAGCTCGGATCTCGACTCGGTCGCCCTGCATCACCTGTTCAGCCTGCACGCCGTGGTGCCGGCGCCGCGCACCGTGCTGCGCGGGGTGCGCAAGCTCGATCCCGGCCACTATCTGGTCATCGAGGCCGACGGCCGCTGGCGCAAACAGCGCTACTGGACGCTGGAGGCGCGGCGCCCGGACCGGTCCATGGACGAGACCGAATGGACCGAGGCCATCCATGGCGCGCTGATGGAAGCGGTGCGCCGGCGCATCGAGATCAGCGACGTGCCGGTCGGGGTGCTGCTCTCCGGTGGGCTGGATTCCAGCCTGCTGGTGGCGCTGCTGGCCGAGGCGGGGGTGAAGGATCTGCTCACCTTCTCGGTCGGTTTCGAGGACCAGCCGGAGGAGAAGGGCAGCGAGTTCGAGTACTCCGATCCGGTGGCCGAGCGCTACGCCACCCGCCATCACAAGTACCGCATCCCCAACAGCGAGGTGCTGAACCGTCTGCCCGAGGCCGTCGACAACATGACCGAGCCCATGTTCGGCCAGGATGCCGTGGCCTTCTATCTGCTGGCCGAGCAGGTATCAAAGAGCGTGAAGGTGGTGCAGAGCGGGCAGGGCGCCGACGAGGTATTCGCCGGTTATTTCTGGTACCCGCGCATGGTGGAGGCGCCGGGCGAGCCGCTGGAGCGCTTCCGGGCGCACTATTTCGACCGCGATCACGACGAGTACCTGGAGATGGTGGGGCCGGCGTACCGGGGGCTGGACTACACCGGGGCGAAGATCGGCCGCCGGCTGCGCCAGCCCGGCGCGGACGAGTTCATCGACCAGGTGCTGCGCCTGGATGTGACCACCCTGATCGTCGACGACCCGGTCAAGCGGGTGGACAACATGACCATGGCCTGGGGGCTGGAGGCGCGGGTGCCCTTCCTCGACCACAAGCTGGTCGAGCTGGCCGCGCAGATGCCGCCCGAGTACAAGCTCGGCGGCGGCGGCAAGCAGGTGCTCAAGCGCATCGCCCGCGGCCGCCTGCCGGATGCGGTCATCGACCGGCCCAAGGGCTACTTCCCGGTGCCGGCGCTGAAATATGTGCGTGGTCCCTTCCTGGAGTTCATGCGCGACATCCTGGACTCACGGGCCTGCCGTGAGCGCGGCCTGTACCGGCGCGCGTACGTGGAGAAACTGCTGGATGCGCCCGAGTCGCATCACACCCGCATCCTGGGCAGCAAGCTCTGGCATCTGGCCCTGCTCGAGTACTGGTTGCAGCGCAATGTGGGGTAATGGGATCGGGGATCGGGGCGGTAGGTCGGGTTAGCCCGCAGGCGTAACCCGACGCACTCCGGTCCTGTCGGGTTACGCTACGCTAACCCGACCTACGGTCTTCGTCATCCCCGCGCAGGCGGGGATCCAGTTGCCGCCGCGGTCTCTGGATCCCGGCCTGCGCCGGGATGACGTGGTTGCGGGTGGATGTGTTGAAGGTTTCTAGCCCCAAAGTGATATTCCCCTTGAAATCGGGCCTTTTTTCCACCATATCGGGCGAGTAGACTCCGATAACCAGTAACCCTGAGAACCGAATTCACGCTGACGAGCCGAGGTAACGACGATGGATGTGATGGACAAGATCAAGCAGGCAGTGGATACCCACCCGGTGGTGATTTTCATGAAGGGCACCCCCGAGATGCCCATGTGCGGCTTCTCCAGCCGCGCGGCCCAGGCCCTGCAGGCCTGCGGCGAGGAGTTCGCCTACGTGAACGTGCTGTCCGATCCCGAGGTGTTCGAGAACCTGCCGCGCTTCGCCAACTGGCCGACCTTCCCGCAGATCTATATCAATGGCGAACTGATCGGCGGCTGCGACATCACCCTGGAGATGTACCAGAACGGCGAACTGGAGAAGATGGTCAAGGAGGCCGTGGCCGGCAAGGGCGGAGAGGACAGCACCGCCGCCCAGTAAGGCCTTTTATCGGTCGCCCGATACACGCCCGCCGGTTTCCCGCCGGCGGGCGTTTGCGTTCGGGCAGTGGCAGGCCGGGATAAGCGCAGCGTTCCCGGCAATCCGGTTTGGACGGTTCGCCGGAAACGGACCGCGGGCCCTTATTCCGGCCTACCTTACTACTGCCGCGCCTGCGGCCGCCGGCCGATCTCGGCCACCAGTTCCAGCGGCTGACCCCGCCGCACCGCCTCGATGCGCAGCCGGCTGCCGGGGCGGCTGGCGGCGATGGCGTTCATGGCCTGGCGGGAACTGTTCACCGGCTTGCCGTTGAGGCCGACGAGCACGTCACCCGGTTCCAGGCCGGCCTGGTCGGCCGGTCCGCCGCGCAGCACGCCCGCGATCAGCACCCCGTCGGTGCTGTCCAGTCCGAAGGACTCGGCCAGCTGCGGGCTCAGGTCCTGGGCCTCGATGCCCAGCCAGCCGCGCACCACCTCGCCCTGTTCGATGATCTGCTTCATCACGTCTCGCGCCAGGCTTTCGGGAATGGCGAAGCCGATGCCCTGGGAGCCGCCGGAGCGGCTGAAGATGGCGGTGTTGATCCCGATCAGTTCGCCGTGGGCATTGATCAGTGCCCCGCCGGAATTGCCGGGATTGATGGCGGCATCGGTCTGGATGAAGTTCTCGTAGGTGCTGATGCCGAGTTGGGTGCGCCCGGTGGCGCTCACAATCCCCTGGGTCACTGTCTGGCCCACCCCGAAGGGGTTGCCGATGGCGAGCACCACGTCGCCCACCCGCAGGGCATCGGCCTCGCCCAGCACGATCACCGGCAGCTCATCGGCCTCGATGCGCAGCACCGACAGATCGGTCTCCGGGTCGCTGCCGACCACCTGTGCCGCGTAGCTGCGGCCGTCGGCCAGCATGACCTGGATCTCGTCGGCGTTGCCGACCACATGGTTGTTGGTCAGGATGTAACCCTGCGGGCTGATGATCACGCCCGAGCCCAGGCTGGTCTGCAGGCGCTCGCGCTGCGGGCCGAAGCCGTCGCCGAAGAACTGCCGGAACAGGGGGTCGCTGAACAGCGGGTGCAGCGGCTCGCGCACCATCTTGGCGCTGTAGATGTTGACCACGGCCGGCGCGGCCGCGGCCACCGCGCCGGCATAGGAGACGGGGCCGCTGGCCGGGGGGACCGCCGGGGTCCCGTTGCGCTGGCTCTCCCGGACCTCCACCACCGCCGGTGCCTCGCTGCGGAACAGTTCCGGCTTGAAGACGTAGAGCAGGGCGGCAGCCATCAGTCCCACCACGATGGACTGGGCCAGGAAGGTCAGCAGATTGCGTTTGGCCATGAGTCGATCCTGTTGTTCGATTTGCGTATGATTTCCATAATCATAAGTATGACCCTTCACGTCATTCCCGCGCAGGCGGGAATGACGTGAAAGGCAGTAACTCTGAGATTTTCCAAGAATGATTATGCCTGAATTCTCCACCGGCCGGGGGCGCACATGGTAACAATCGACGAACTGGTCGCGTACAGCGACACCCTGCTGCACACCGCCGAGTTTCAGGACTACTGCCCCAACGGCCTGCAGGTCGAGGGCCGGGGCGAGGTGCGGCGGATCGTCTCGGGTGTGACGGCCAGCCAGGCCCTGGTCGATGCCGCTGTCGCCGCCGGGGCCGATGTCCTGCTGGTCCATCACGGTTATTTCTGGAAGGGCGAGCCGGCGCCCATCGTGGGGATGAAGCGCCGGCGCATTGCCGCGCTGCTCGAGCACGGCGTCAGCCTGCTGGCCTATCACCTGCCGCTGGATGCCCACCCGGAACTGGGCAACAACGCCCGGCTGGCCGCGGAACTGGAACTGTCCATCGAAGGCTGGTTCGGTGGCCGCGGCGGGCCGGACATCGCCTGCCACGGCCGGCCGGCGCAGCCGCTCACCCCGGCCGGGCTGGCCGGATGGCTCGAGACCCGGCTGGGCCGCACGCCGCTGCACCTGCCCGGGGCGGCCGGGGAGATCCGGCGGCTCGCCTGGTGCACCGGTGCGGCCCAGTCCTATATCGAGGCCGCCGCCGCCCTGGGCGTGGACGCCTTCATCAGCGGCGAGGCCTCGGAGCAGACCACCCATCTGGCTCGGGAACTGGGCATCCACTACTTCGGTGCCGGGCATCACGCCACCGAGCGCGGCGGCCCCCGTGCCCTGGGGGCGCATCTGGCAGAAAAATTCAGTCTGGAACATCGGTTTATCGATATCGACAACCCGGTCTGAAACCGCGCCGGGTTTGACCTTATTCGTCAGTTCGTGGAAAATCTGCGCTCTTCCGGGAGCCTGTCCGGCACGAGGGCTCTCCCGGTGCGCGAGCCTGATCAACATCAAGTCATTCCGGGGCCAGCCCGCCTAGAATGACCCGCCTGCATGGGCCATAACGAATCCTTAAACATGTGTTCGATCAAAATTACCTGGAGAGCCTTAGATGAGTGATGGCGTAGATACCAGCCGGCGCCGCTTCCTCACCGCCGCCACGAGTGTGGTCGGTGCCGTGGGTGCCGTGTACGTGGCCGTTCCCTTCGTCAAGTCCATGTGGCCGAGCGCGCGGGCGCAGGCCGCCGGCGCCCCTGTCGAGGTGGACATCAGCAAGATCGAACCCGGCCAGATGCTCAACGTGGAATGGCGCGGCAAGCCGGTGTGGATCGTCAACCGCACGCCGGAGATGCTGGACAGCCTGAATGAGCTGACCGACCGGGTCAGCGACCCCGACTCCCAGGCCTCCGAACAGCCCGAATACGCCCAGAATCAGACCCGCTCCATCAAGGAGAACGTCCTGGTCATGGTGGCGATCTGCACCCACCTGGGCTGCTCGCCCAAATACCGCCCCGACGTGGCCCCGGCCGATCTGGGCAAGGACTGGCTGGGCGGCTTCTTCTGTCCCTGCCACGGCTCCAAGTACGACCTCGCCGGGCGCGTCTACAAGGGCATGCCGGCGCCGCTGAACATGCCGGTGCCGCCGCATCGCTACATCGGCGATACCGTTCTCCTCGTTGGCGAAGATCAAGGAGCTGCATAATGGCCGGTTCAAACAACGACAAGATCCAGGGCGGCCTGATGGGCTGGATTGACGGCCGCTTCCCGCTGAGTTCGCTGTGGAACGACCACATGGCGAAATACTACGCGCCGAAGAACTTCAACTTCTGGTACTTCTTCGGTTCGCTGGCGCTGCTGGTGCTGGTCATCCAGATCGTCTCCGGTCTGTTCCTGACCATGCACTTCAAGCCCGACGCCGAGCGCGCCTTCGCCTCGGTCGAGTACATCATGCGCGACGTGGAATGGGGCTGGCTGATCCGCTACATCCACTCCACCGGGGCCTCGGCCTTCTTCATCGTGGTGTACCTGCACATGTTCCGGGGCATGCTCTACGGCTCCTACAAGCAGCCGCGCGAGTTGATCTGGATCTTCGGCGTGCTGATCTTCCTGGCCCTGATGGCCGAGGCCTTCTTCGGCTACCTGCTGCCCTGGGGCCAGATGTCCTACTGGGGCGCCCAGGTCATCATCTCGCTGTTCGCGGCCATCCCCATCGTCGGCGACGACCTGGCGCTGTGGATCCGCGGCGACTATGTGATCGCCGATGCCACGCTGAACCGCTTCTTCGCCTTCCACGTGATCGCCGTGCCGCTGGTGCTGATCGCCCTGGTGGTGGCGCACATCATGGCGCTGCACGAGGTCGGCTCCAACAACCCCGACGGCATCGAGATCAAGAAGAACAAGGACGCCAACGGCGTGCCGGTCGACGGCATCCCCTTCCATCCCTACTACTCCGTCAAGGATATCTTCGGGGTGGGGGTGTTTCTGATCTTCTTCGCCATCGTGGTGTTCTTCGTGCCGGAGATGGGCGGCTACTTCATCGAGCCGCCGAACTTCGAGCCGGCCGATCCGCTCAAGACACCTGAGCACATCGCCCCGGTCTGGTACTTCACGCCCTACTACGCCATCCTGCGCGCCGTGCCCTCGGTCGCCGGTTCGGCCTTCCCCGGCGTGGCGGCCATGGGTATCGCGGTGCTGATCTTCTTCCTGCTGCCCTGGCTGGACCGCAGCCCGGTCAAGTCGATCCGCTACCGCGGTCCGCTGTACAAGGGTGCGCTGACGCTGTTCGTGATCTCCTTCCTGGTGCTGGGATGGCTGGGTACGCAGCCGGCAACGGAGACCCTGACGATGCTGGCCCGCATCTTCACGGCCATCTATTTCGCCTTCTTCATCCTGATGCCCATCTATACCAGGATGGACTCCACAAAGCCGGTACCGGAAAGGGTGACACACTAATGAAAAAGATCATCTTTGCATTGCTGTTCATGCTGACCCCCGTTCTGGCGCAGGCCGCGGGGGGCAATGTCCACCTCGACTCCGCCGACATCGACCTGCAGAACAAGGATTCGCTGCGCCGCGGGGCCAAGCTGTTCACCAACTACTGCCTGAGTTGCCACTCGGCACAGTTCCAGCGCTACAACCGCATGGCTCGGGATCTGGGTATGACCGACGATCAGGTGATCAACAACCTGATGTTCGCCAGCAAGGAAGTCGGCGAGACCATGACCATCGCCATGCCGGGCGAGCAGGCCGAGGGCTGGTTCGGCGTGACCCCGCCCGACCTGTCGCTGACCGCCCGCTCGCGCGGACCGGACTGGATCTACACCTACCTGCGCTCCTTCTATCTGGACGATTCGCGCCCCTTCGGCGTGAACAACCTGATCTTCGACAAGGTGGGCATGCCGCACGTGCTGTGGCAGCTGCAGGGCTTCCAGCAGCCGGTCTACGAGACCACGGTCGATGAGGACGGCAAGGAGCACAAGGCGATCGTCGATCTGGAACTGGTCGAGCAGGGCAGCATGAGCCCGGCCGAGTACGACCAGGCCGCGCGTGACCTGACCGCCTTCATGACCTATATCGCCGAGCCGATCCGGCTCGAACGCAAGCGCATCGGCCTGTGGGTGATCGGTTTCCTGGTGATCTTCACCATCCTGGCCTACATGCTGAAGAAGGAATACTGGAAGGACGTGCACTGACAGTACGCTCCCGACAGTACAGGTAAGCCCCGGGCCGGTGGCGTTCGAGTGCGCCCCGGCTCGGTGTTTTTTCAGGTATACTCTGCGCACGTACGCCCAATCCGGAGTCGCCCAGGAGTAAATCCAGATGGCTGTAGTCGCCAATCGCCGTTCCGTCATGACACTCTTTTCCAGTGCCAACTGCCCCTACAGCCACCGCGCGCGCATCGTGCTGGCCGAAAAGGGCATCACCGTGGAAGTGGTCAATGTCGATCTGGACAACCTGCCGGAAGACCTGATCGACCTGAATCCCTACCAGACCGTGCCCACGCTGGTGGACCGCGAACTGGTGCTCTACGATTCCCACGTCATCATGGAGTATCTGGACGAGCGCTTCCCGCACCCGCCGCTGATGCCGGTGGACCCGGTCTCCCGCGCCAAGGCGCGCCTGGCCATGTACCGCATCGACCAGGACTGGTACGGCCTGCTGCGCGACATCGACACCAAGGGCGAAAAGGCCGCCGCCAAGGCCCGCAAGATGCTGCGCGACAGCATCGCCTCCAGCGCCGAGGTGTTCGCCGCCATGCCCTTCTTCCTCAGCGAGGAATTCAGCCTGATCGACTGCTATGTGGCCCCGCTGCTGTGGCGGCTGCCGGTCTACAAGATCGACCTGCCCAAGCAGTCCAAGGCCGTCTGGGACTACGCCGAGCGCATCTTCGCCCGCGACTCGTTCCAACACAGCCTGACCGACGCCGAACGCGAAATGCGCGACTGAAACTCACCGGCGGAGCGCCGCGCCGTTCCGCGCCGCACCTGCAAGTCCGTTCCTATGGAAGACATGAGCCCCAGCCGGCCGTACCTGATCCGCGCCATCAACGAGTGGATCATCGACAACGGCCAGACCCCCTACCTGCTGATCAATGCCGACTACCCAGGTGTCGAGGTCCCGCAACAGTTCGTCGACGAGGGCAAGATTGTGCTCAACATCAATCCCACCGCCGTCGCCGGACTGGAACTGGGCAACGAGTACATCCTGTTCAGCGCCCGATTCCAGGGCCGCGCCTGGGAGATCGTCATCCCGGTGCCCGCCGTGCTGGCCATCTACGCCCAGGAAAACGGCCGCGGCATGATGTTCAACGAGGACGAATACGGCCCCGAGCCGCCCGACGGCGGCGGCTCAGACCAGGGCAAGTCCGACGACGACAAGGGCCGGCCCTCGCTCAAGGTGGTCAAGTAACCCCGCCCCGACCGATATCCAGCGGACTGCACACGCCCACCCCGGGCCGGCTCATCACATGCGTGTAGACCATGGTGGTGGAGACGTTGGCATGTCCCAACAGTTCCTGCACCGTGCGGATGTCGTGTCCGGCCTCCAGTAAATGCGTGGCGAAGCTGTGCCGCAGGGTATGGCAGCCCACCCGCTTGTGCAGCCCGGATACCGCCGCAGCCCGTTTTACCGCTTTCTGCAGCGCGCTCTCGTGCAGGTGATGACGACGGATCGTGCCGCCGTAAGGGTCTGCCGCCAGGCGAGTGGACGGGAACAGGTACTGCCATTTCAACTCCCGCCCGGCGTTGCGGTATTTGCGTGCCAGGGCATCGGGCAGCCTGACCTCTCCGTACCCGGCCGCGAGATCATCTCGATGCAGCCGTTCCACCGTTCTGATCTGCGCCTTCAGCGAGTCCTGAAGGCTGATCGGCAGCGGGACGTAGCGGTCCTTGTTGCCCTTGCCGCGGTGGACATGGATGCGCCCATTGGCGAAATCGACATCCTGGACCCTGAGTCTCAGCCCCTCCAGCAGGCGCATACCGGTTCCGTACAGCAGGGAGGCGATAAGATGTGCAGTGCCTGTGAGATGTGACAACAGGACAGTGACCTCGTCCCGGCTGAGTACCACCGGCAGATTCCTCGGCCGCCGGGCGCGGACAAAGCTCTCAAGATCACCGGAATCACGTCCAAGGACCTGCTTGTAGAGAAAAACCAGAGCATTGAGGGCCTGGTTCTGGGTGCTGGCACTGACATGGCGGATGACGGCGAGATGATCCAGAAACGCCCTGATCTCGGTCGGGCCCACCGACTCGGGTGACGCCCCCTTACAGAACAGGATGAAGCGGCAGAGCCACTGCTCGTAACTCTGTTCGGTGCGGTAGGCGAGACCGCGGGCACGGATCTCGGTGGTGAAACGGACCAGCAGATCGCGGTGACTGGCCCTGACATGGTTGAGCGGCCCGCTGCCGGCGCGTTCCTTGAGATGGCCGAGCTCCTCTGGCGTCAGCTGCCTTGCCTGTGAGGGATGATCGCTGCCGAGATGCCGGGATGCATCGATCCAGTATTGCCAGTCAATTTCCTGACACAACGGGGAAGCCAGAAGACCGCAGTACAATATCCGGATAGCATGAACGATCTGCCGAAACTGCCAGTCAGTAAGCCGTTTCCGGCGGCCTATCGTTTCCAGGTACTGGCTGATGTCTGTGGCTGAAAGGGTTCTGATCCCGCGCCCGCGTTGCGCCTCGACAAAGCCTTCGATATGCTTGACAAACCAGCGCCGCTGTTTCTGGGGAATGCCGGCATTATGCAGACATTTCAGATAATTATCATAAAAACGAACTACGGCGGGATCGCCGTCGCCAGGGGATTCGGACATATGAACACTCCTTGTTCAGGTCGGGCATCCTGCCCGGATAAACCAGTCCGGCAACAAAAATACTATGCCGAATCGGCAGTTCGCACAATATCCCGATTCCGCACTATTACCAATACTAAAGAATCCGTCTAAGACACTGTTCGGCCTCAAAGGGTGTCATCAATGGAGCCTAGTCCAGCAGAGCAAATAGCACATAGCACAGTGCGGATCGAATGCGATCTTGCTGGTGGGGGGCTTGGAACGGGGACCGGGTTTTTTTACAGCCTAAACCGGCAAGGAGAGAGTCATGTTCCCGTAATTGTTACTAATAAGCACGTGGTGGCCGGCGCGTCGAATGGTCGATTCCTTCTAACGCTTAGAAATGACGATGGTGGCCCAGACATAGGAAATACCAAAGCTTTTCAGCTCGATAACTTTCAGGATAGGTGGGTGCCGCATCCGGAACCGGACGTCGATCTATGCGTGATGCCGATTGCGCCTCTCCTGAGGGAGGCTGAGGCGACAAATACTCAGTTTTACTTCATTTCCCTTGATAAAGACCTCATCCCTGCCCAAGCAGACCTTGAAGATATGGTTGGGCTGGAAGCAATCGTCATGGTCGGCTATCCCAACGGGCTATGGGATCAGGTCAATAATCTTCCAATATTCCGAAAGGGAGTTCTCGCCTCAGATTACAAGCGCGACTGGAATGGAAAAAAGGAATTCCTGATTGATGCGGCATGCTTTCCTGGCTCGAGCGGGTCTCCCGTGCTCCTCTTCGAGGTTGGAAGCTATCAAACGCGCAAAGCGCTAGTAATGGGGTCGCGCATAAAGTTACTAGGCGTTCTATACGCTGGCCCGCAGCACACCGTGGAAGGGGACGTACAGGTGGTGACAGTGCCAACCCAGAAAAAAGCTGTCTCGATAGTCGGTATTCCAAACAATCTTGGCATTATTATCAAAGCTGAACAGCTTCTGGCATTCGAAGGGTTGCTGAAGTGATGCCGAACAATGCGTTTCAGGTGACGTCTGGCCCGCTACGCGTGCCAGACGCACCTGACCGCAGGCGTTAGAGGGAGTTCATGACGAAGGAAGAGCTTACGTTAGTGGCCGCCGCTGTGGCTGCCGGAGCCAGTCTGTTCTCGGTTCTGCTTGGAATTCTGGGTCAGAAGGGTGCCGAGTTCCGGGCAGCCCATAGACAGCTAATGGGCGAATATTTGGAGGATCTAGGCCGCGTAATTCACGAGTCAGTCGCCACAGCCCATGTTCTTGTCAAGAAGGCCAATCATGGGGGGAACGTGCAAGGGTGGCGCGAGCGTGCGGACCGCGCTACCCGCGAGTTAGGGGAAATGCGCCGACGTGCCAGGTATTCGCTTTGGGGGATTGATGAAGGCCTGAGAGACCTTAGCCGTTTGAGTAGCTGGGTGGCTCACAACTACAGCTATCCCGACAAGGCAGAGAGAATTCTGGAGGCTGCTGAGTCACTTCGTTGCGCCCTCGACGAAGCTATTCGATCATCGTACAAAAAGGGTAAGCCGCCTGCCCAAGCAAAATGCAGAGCCGTACAACGTGCAGCGCGCGATCTTCGGACTGTCTATGCGGAGACGATGCGATCCAAGCTCGAAGAGCAGGACGATGACGCAGAAAACCTCTAACAAACCGCTCAACGTGACTGGGTTACGCTTCGCTCCACCCAGCACGTTAGCGAGGCGTTATACACCTAGGAATAAATAATGGCGGGAACAATATTCAGAGCATCGGTCATCGCAGTTATCGTGGCGCTGGTGGTGCCAATTACAATTGTTCTGGCAACCGGAGAATCCGTTCACTATAAGACGCCAATGATCCCGTCGGAATTTTATGCGTTGTCCTATGAGGAGCGGCAGGCGTGGAGGCAGGAGAATGAAATCAGATACAGCGGATTTGCATATCTCAAAGAGATCTTCTCTGAACCCTACCACTACTGGCAGCTCATGTGGGGCATTGCTATTGCATTTGTCGTTGTGTTTTTGTCATGCCTTGCCATGGCAAAGTGGGAAAGCAATGATAAAGGCGTATAACAACGCCATTAAGTTGTTCGCTCCGCTCACTGGGACGCTCCTGTCGTCGCGCCCCTTATGGCAACGTTAGGCATCAATGAGAACAAGCATGCTAAGAGCGCTTGATGACTTGGTCGCTCGCATAAACGAATGCGAGATGGGTCCTGGACAGCTTCGTGAAGAAATATTGGAGCTTCTGATTCGCTATCGAGGTCCCTATGTGATTCGAGAACAGATTCCCTTTAATCAGCTTGAAGCGGTCTCAGAGAAGCTGGATTCGCTCCTAGAGAAGATTGATGGTTCGCGGTGCAGGTATCGAGAGTCTGGAGACAGCAGCAACCTTGCCTATCTAGTGACTGGCCTGAACGGAGATGATGGGCGGCAAGATCTGAAAGAATGGTTAAACGGGGCAAAGGTTCTCGAGATTGCCGACCCTTACTTCTTCCATATGGGTTCTTACAAAGACACGACTCAGCTAGTGCGCAATTTCGAAGAAATGTTGCCTAGAAGTCTTAGGAGGCTTTCTGTCTACCATAAGCCAAACCCTTCCAAGGCATTGAAGCAGGCGTTTTCGGATTGCATTAGAGGCCATGGCGTCCAACAGGACTATTTCAGAACGAGCATATTGCACGACAGAGTCTGGATTAAGGATGGTAACCGCGCAAAAGTTGTGGGCACATCGTTTAACGGCCTCGGCAATAAGTTGGCATTCATACTTGATTTGCCTGAGAGCGATCTGAGGGCCTTCCAGGTGCAAATGTCCAACATTCGTAGGCGCCAAAGAGCCGGCGATTCGGTTTGTGCCTAACAAACCCATCAAGCCGACACTGTAGTTCCCCCGCTTTAGTGGACACCTTCTGATAACTCAGGAGGTGTAAAAATGGCAAGATGAACCGCCCCGGGTTTCGCGGAGGCTGTTTGGTTTAAGTCAGGCCGCGATTGCATCCTGACTGGCGAGTTGCCGGTAGTAG
>PABG01000025.1 GCA_002699185.1 Gammaproteobacteria bacterium
CGGCCGCGTCCCTGCGGCCGACATCCGGCATCAAGTCCGTGGCCTTGCCTGCCCCGGTCCCCACGCCTGGAAGCGGAACATCATCCCGGCGCCCGGGGACGGGGTCAATGCGGAGACGGCGGTCAGGCGGTCACGCGGCGGCGCAACCGGGTGCCCAGCAGCGCCAACCCCGAACCCATGAGCCAGACCGCCGCCGGGACCGGTACGGCGCTGATGGCCGCAGTCCCGGGCGTGGGGGTATCCAGCGCCATGAAATCAGCCAGGTTGCTGCCGGTCACGCCCACCCGCGCCAGGCTCTGACCGGCGGAAACATCAGGGGCCGGATCGCCCTGGCCGGCAAACACGGCGCCGGAGAAATCCCCGTAACCCAGGGCATCGATCACCCGGCTGCCGTCCCACAACTCGAGCGAATCCGGCCCGTTCTGCAGGTCCACGTCGGCGAGCAGGTCGGCGCCGGGCACTGCGGTGCCGCCGCTGTCCTCATCGGCGATCACGAACACGCCATCGGGAGGGATCAGGCCGCTGAGCGCGACCGTCTTGTAGGTATCGCCACCGCTGCCGTTGATGCCGCGCAGCTCGTAACCGGACAGGTCCAGTCCGGCCGGGCCATACAGTTCGACGAACACCTTGCCGGCGTCGCCGCCGGAGGCGTCGTAGAGCACCTCGGAGAGCAGTAGTGCCGAGTGGGCCGGAGTGGCTGCGATACCCGCGAAGAACAAAGAGGCGTGCAGGGCACGCCGGTAAGATTTTCTGCCGTCCATGGCATTTCCTCCATCCTGCAAAGTGTATTTATGCTTGTTACCGGCCCCGTCCGTGGGACCGGAAACACGGGATTATAGGGTTTAGCCTGTTCCGGACAATGGCGATTCGCTCGTCGAACTGTAAGCAATTGCCGATGATTTTTGTAAGCCCTTACTCGGATGGCTGCTCGCCCACGATCACGGTCACCATCCGCTCCGGTTGTACCCGGCGCTGGAAGGCATCGCGGACATCGGCGCCCGTGACCGCGCTGACCCGGTCGTTGAATCGCTGCAGGTAATCCAGCGGCAGGCCGTAGAAGCCGATCATGGCAATGTACTCCAGGATCTCGCTGTTGCTGTCGATGCGCAGCGGGAAGCCGCCGGTGATGTGCTTGCGCGCCGCGTCCATCTCGGCCTCCGTCGGCCCCTCCGCGACGAAACGCGCCAGGGTCTCACGCAACACCTGCAGGGCCTCGTCGGCCTGTTCGTTGCGGGTCTGCAGTCCGAGCACGAAGGGCCCGCGCTTCGCCATGGGCATGAAATAGCTGTAGGCCGAATACGACAGGCCGCGCTTCTCGCGCACCTCCTCGCTGATGCGCGAGACGAGACCGCCGCCGCCCAGCACATAATTGCCCACATAGAGAGCGAAGTAATCGTCGTCGCCGCGGCGCATCCCGGGCTGGCCCATCAGGATGTGGCTCTGCGAGGAGGGATGATCGATGCGCTGCAGGCCCGCTGCTGTCAGCGGCTCGACTGCAGGCAGCGCCGGCGCCGGTTCGCCTGCCGGCAGCTCCCGACTCACGCTGGCGGCCAGGCGCTCGGCGCGGGCGCGGTCCAGGTCGCCGACGATGGCGATCACGGCGTTGCGGGCAACGTAGTAGCGGCGATGGAAGGCGCGGAGTTGATCGCGCTCCAGGGCCTGCACGCTCTCGACCGTGCCCTCGCTCGGCGTGGCATAGGGATGTTCTCCATAGAGCGCGGCATGGAAGGCCCGCGAGGCCACTTCCCCGGGCTGCTGCTGGACCTGTTGCAGGCCGACCAGGGCCCGGCGGCGTTCCCGTTCGAAATCCCGCTCGCTGAAAGTCGGCGCCGCGACCACCTGGCGATAGACCTCCACCGCCGGCTGCAGGTGCGACTCACTGCTCAGGCTGCGCAGGCCGACCCAGGCCATGTCGCGTCGCGAACCCGTATCGAGCCGGGCGCCGACGGCCTCCAGCCGCTCGGCGATGGCATCGGCGCCCATCCCGCCGGCGCCCTGGTCGAGCAGGGCATTGGTCATCCGCGCCAGGCCCGCATGAGCCTCGTCGCGGGCACTGCCGGCGTCGAACACCATCCGGACATCGACCATGGGCAGTTCCGGTGCCGGCACGAAATAGACCCGCGCGCCGTTGTCCGTCACCCAGTGCTGAATGGGTTCCATCGCCTGCGCGGGCAGCACCGCGCACAGACCCAGAAGAAGAATACAGATTTTGCGCATGATTCCGCCTTGCTTAATCGGTGTGAGGTTCAATGCCGGGGGCTGCCGGCCATGCCGGCGGCCCGCGCCCGGGCGCGCGCCTCGGCATCCATGGGCAGCGGGTCGAGCCGGGCGACGGTCAGACGCTCCTCGACCAGATACTTGCGCGCCACTGCCTGCAACTGCTCGGCGGTGATGGCCTGAATCCGCTCGACGTATTGCTCGCCCACGCGCCAGTCCAGCCCGATCGATTCCAGTCGCCCGATCTTCATGGCCTGATAGAAGATGGAATCCTCCTCATAGACCCGCCCGGCCACGACCTGCGCCTTGACCCGGTCCAGTTCGGCCGCGGAGACCGGCTCGCTGCGCAGACGCTGGATCTGCCCGCGCAGGGCCTTCTCCACTTCTTCGATATCCACACCCTCGGCCGGGGTGGCATCGAGCAGGAACAGGGTCTGCTGACGGCCGTAGAGGTCATAACCGGCGCCGGCCTCGGCCACCAGCTGCCGGTCGCGCACCAGAATG
The DNA here is from genome assembly GCA_002699185.1 of Gammaproteobacteria bacterium. Classification (GTDB taxonomy): domain Bacteria; phylum Pseudomonadota; class Gammaproteobacteria; order Thiohalobacterales; family Thiohalobacteraceae; genus Thiohalobacter. Next base: position 2,722 of record PABG01000025.1, read on the forward strand.
CGGGGCAGGCGTGCGCTCTGACCGCCATCGAGGATGCCGGCCAGCACCTCCAGGGCGTAGGGCTCCCAGTCGTTCTCCGCCGTCAGTAGTACCGGCACCTTGTAGCCTAACAGCAAGTAGGGAACCTCGGCCGGCGCCTGGACGCGGATCCGGCGCAGCCCCTTCTGCTCGACCTCGGTGCGCGGCTTCGGCGGCGCGACCTCCTCGGCCTGGTGCGGGCCGAAATGCTGCGCGGCCAGCTTCGCCACCGCATCCGGATCCACGTCCCCGGCCACCACCAGGATGGCGTTGTTGGGCGCGTACCAGCGCCGGTACCACCGTTCCAGATCCTGTATGTTCATGCTCTCCAGGTCGGTCATCCAGCCGATGACCGGATTGCGGTAGGGGCTGTTGAGAAAGGCCGTGGCATTGAACTGCTCGAAGGTCAGCGCCTCGGGCTTGTCCTCGGTGCGCAGCCGACGCTCCTCCATCACCACCCGTACTTCCTTGTTGAATTCCTCCTCCGGGAGCAGCAGGTTGCGCATGCGGTCGGCCTCCAGTTCGAGGGCGACCGGCAGCCGGCTCTGCTCCAGCTGCTGGAAATAGGCGGTGTAGTCGCGGCTGGTGAAGGCATTCTCGCGCCCGCCGTTCTCGGCAATGATGCGCGAGAACTCGCCGGGACCGTGCTTGTCCGTGCCCTTGAACATCATGTGCTCGAGTACGTGCGAAACGCCGGTGATGCCCGCATGCTCGTAGCTCGAGCCGATCCGGTACCAGACCTGGGAGACCACCACCGGGGCGCGGTGGTCCTCCTTGACAATCACGCGCATGCCGTTGTCCAGGCTGTATTCGTGCACCGGGCCGGATCCGGCCCGGACGGTTGCGGCGAGGCACAGCGCGGCCAGCGCCAGGTACCGCGGGAGAGTTCGAATTACAGTCTCTAAACCTGCCAAAGCCTCATTCAGCGTGGCCGAGCGTCTGCCCGACAAGGCGCCGGCCCGCCGCTGTAGCACTCCTACAGCAAGGGTCGGCAACGCGGATCGGGCAGACGCTCGGCCTCGCCCGCCGGGAGCCCCACAGGACCCGGCCTGCCGCGTTGCATCCGCTTGACATAGGAGTGCTATGCCGGCGCGAATGCGCCTTGCATACCGGGTCCTGTGGAGCTCTGAATGAGGCTTTGGCAGGTTTGGAGACTGTATCATATAAACTCGCTTACCTTGGTCATTGTCGGGTGGTAGGATAAGCCCGTTACACCCACATGGCTAATGACATCCCTTATGGTATTTGGTTTCGGACGCAAAAAACCCGCAGCGGACAAGGACAGGCCGGCGGCGCCCGCCGCAGAGGCAGGCACCGCACCGGAGACTGCCGCCGGGAAACCGGCCGCAGGCGGCCTGTTCGCCCGCCTGCGCGCCGGCCTGTCCAAGACCCGCAACGTCCTCAACACCGACGTACGCGACCTGATCTCGCTGCGCCGGCAGATCGACGACGAACTGCTGGAAGAGCTGGAAACCCAGCTGCTGGTCGCCGACGTGGGCGTGGAGGCGACCCAGGACATCATCCAGGACCTGACCCGGCGGGTGGCGCGCAAGCAGCTCACCGACGCCGATGCCCTGCTCAGCGCCCTGCGCGAGGACATGGCCGCCATCCTGGAGCCGGTCAACGTGCCGCTGCAGATTCCGCAGGGCGATACCCCCTACGTGATCCTGATGGTGGGCGTGAACGGCGTGGGCAAGACCACCACCATCGGCAAGCTGGCCCGGCGCCTGCAGGACCAGGGCCGCAGCGTGATGCTGGCCGCGGGCGACACCTTCCGCGCTGCCGCCGTGGAACAGCTGCAGGTCTGGGGTGAACGCAACGAGATCCCGGTCATCGCCCAGCAGCACGGCGCCGACAGCGCCGCAGTCATCTTTGACGCCCTGCAGTCGGCACGCGCACGGGGGGCCGACGTGCTGATCGCCGACACCGCCGGACGCCTGCACACCCAGTCCAATCTCATGGAGGAACTGAAGAAGATCAAGCGGGTGCTGGCCAAGCTCGACCCCGAGGCCCCGCACGAGGTGATGCTGGTGGTCGATGCCGGCACCGGCCAGAACGCCCTGAACCAGGCCCAGCAGTTCCATGAGGCGGTGGGCGTGACCGGGCTGACCCTGACCAAGCTCGACGGCACCGCCAAGGGCGGCATCATCTTCGCCATTGCCAGGCGCCTGGGCGTGCCGATCCGCTTCATCGGCGTGGGCGAGAAGATCGAGGACCTGCGTCCCTTCGAGGCCGGGGAGTTCGTCGCCGCGCTGTTCGGAGACGGGGCCGACGACAGCGAGGCGGCCTGACAATATTCACTGTCATTGCGACGCCCAGACCCGAAGGGTGGGGTATCCATGATGAAACCCGAAGGGGTTCCAGGGGGCGCTACAGCGCCGAAGCAATCTCCCAAAGTTGCTGCATGCGTCACGAGACCGCCGCGTCGCTTCGCTCCTCGCAATGACGATGTTGCAACAACCGGCATCGAGACCGGTGACACGGGCACAAACAACATTCCATGATCCGCTTCGACAACGTCAGCAAACGCTACCCCGGCGGCCACGAGGCACTGCGCGGCCTGTCCCTGCATGTGCCGGCGGGCCAGCTGACCTTCCTCACCGGACACTCCGGCGCCGGCAAGAGCACCCTGCTCAAACTGATTTCGCTGATCGAACGGCCGACCTCGGGCAACATCCTCATCGACGGCCAGAACCTGAACCGGGTCAGCCGCCGCCAGATCCCCTTCGTACGGCGCAAGGTGGGCATCATCTTCCAGAACCACCAGCTGCTGTTCGACCGCACCGTGTTCGACAATGTCGCCCTGCCGCTGATCATCGCCGGCCACGATCACCGCGAGATCGGCCGCCGGGTGCGCGCCGCGCTGGACAAGGTCGGGCTGCTGGAACACGAACGCGCCTATCCCATCACCCTTTCCGGCGGCGAGCAGCAGCGGGTGGGCATCGCCCGCGCCGTGGTCAACCGCCCGCCGCTGCTGCTGGCCGACGAACCCACCGGCAATCTGGATCCGGAACTGTCGCGCGAGATCATGCACCTGTTCGAGCAGTTCAACCAGGTCGGGGTGACGGTGCTGATCGCCACCCATGACATCGACCTGATCTCGCGGCTGAACCATCCCATCCTGATCCTCAAGGCCGGCCGGCTGCAGGCCGCCGGCTATGCCCGCGGGGCGGCCCCGTGATCGGGCGCCGGTCCCGCAAGCGCGGGGCGGCCGTACGCCGGCCCCCGCCACCGCCGCGCCAGCGCAGGCCGCGCGGCGCCAGGGCCCGGCTGACCTGGCCGCGCCTGCGCTGGCCGCAACTGGCCAGCCCGCGGGTGTATGCCGCACGCCACCTGCAGGTGCTGATCGAGAGCCTGGGCCGGCTGGCGCGACAGCCGGTGGCCAGCCTGATGACGGCGGCGGTGATCGGCATCGCTCTGGCCCTGCCGAGCGGGCTGCTGACCCTGCTGGACAACCTGCAGCGGTTGAGCCTGAGCTGGGAGGGCACGGCCAGCATCTCGGTCTTCCTGCATGACGAAGTGACAGGCGACCGGGCGCGCAAACTGGCCGAGGAACTGCGCAGCTGGCCGGAGATCTCCACAGTCAACTACATCTCCCGCGACGAGGCGCTGGCCGAATTCCGCCAGCACTCCGGCTTCGGCGAGGTGCTCGATGCGCTGGAGACCAATCCCCTGCCCGGGGTGCTGGTGGTCGAACCGACCCGGCAGGACCTCACGCCCGCAGGTGCCGAGGTGCTGCTGGAACGGCTGCAGGCCCTGGAGGGCGCCGACCTGGCCCAGCTCGATCTGCAATGGGTGCAGCGCTTCGCCGCCCTGATGGAAATCGGCCGGCGCGGGGTGCTGGTGGTGGGCGCCCTGCTGGCGCTGGCGGTACTGCTGATCGTCGGCAACACCATCCGCCTGGACATCCAGAACCGGCGCGAGGAAATCGAGGTCACCAAGCTGATCGGCGGCACCGACGCCTTCATCCGCCGGCCCTTTCTCTACACCGGCTTCTGGTACGGCCTCGGCGGTGCGCTGCTGGCCTGGGTGCTGGTCCAACTCGCCTTCCTGCTGCTCAGGGGGCCGGTGGCGCATCTGGCCGGGCTCTACGACAGCAGCTTCCTGCTGCAGCCCCTGGGCCTGCTGGACAGCCTGACCCTGCTGCTCGCCGGGGCCCTGCTCGGCTGGCTGGGCTCCGGTCTGGCCGTGAGCCGGCACCTGCGGGACATCGAGCCCAGCTAAACACCCTTCATAAAAACATGAAAAAAACAAACAGTTGAGCCTAAACCCCGGCTGTATTCCCGCAACCTCGACCTCAATATTCCTGCCCTGCGGCCGTTACCCCCGGCATGAACCCGCATTCCGCCGGCTGACAGGGAACGCAGCTCGACAATGTCCCGCAAACTGACCCGCATCCTGGTGATCGACGGCTCCGAGGTCGCGCGCACCATTATTTCGCGCATCCTCGACGAGGAGATGCCCAGCGCCCAGCTCACCCTGTGCGGCAGCGGCCGCGAGGCCCAGGCGCGACTGGAAGAGCAGCACTACGACCTGATCACCACTGCCCTGCTGCTGCCGGACATGGACGGGCTGGATCTGTGCCGGCAGGTACGCGCCCACCCCGGCCATCACCACACGCCCGTGATCGTGGTCTCGGGGGATGCCAACGAGCGTCTGCTGCAGGAAGGCTTCGCCGCCGGGGTGACCGACTACTTCGACAAGTCCCTCGGCTACCAGGCCTTCGTGGAATTCATCAAGGGGTTCACCCAACGCAATCCCGGCCTGGTCGGCCGGGTGCTGTATGTCGAGGACAGTCCCACCACGGCCCGGCATACCCTGAAGCTGCTGGAACACCACGGCCTGCAGGTGGTGCACACCACCACCGCCGAGGAGGCCATCGAACTGCTGCAGCACAACGCGCCGGGCGGCCCCGAGGCCGATGCCGGCTTCGACATCGTGATGACCGATTTCTTCCTCAAGGGGGCGATGACCGGCGGCGACCTGCTGCACGCCATTCGCAGCAAGTTCCGTTTCACCCAGCAGGAAATGCCGGTGCTGGTGCTGACCACTGCCGAGAGTCCCGACCGCCAGGTGGGGGTATTCCATGCCGGGGCCAACGACTTCGTGCAGAAGCCCATCGTCGAGGAGATCCTGCTGGCGCGCGTTCGCTCGCTGCTGCTGATCAAGCAGCAGTTCACCGCCCTCAAACTGCAGGCCGAGGAAATGCGCCTGCTCGCCACCACCGACAGCCTCACCGGCGTGCGCAACAAGTGCTACCTCCTGCGCCAGGGCGCCGGCTTCCTGGAAGACCGGCGCAACCAGCCGGTCGCCGCCCTGCTGCTGGACATCGATCACTTCAAGCGCCTCAACGACAGCCATGGCCACCTGACCGGCGACCAGGTGCTGGAGGAGGTCGGCGCCCTGCTCAACGCATCGGTGCGCGAAGGCACCCTGGTGGCCCGCTTCGGCGGCGAGGAGTTCGCCGTCCTGTTGCCCCGCTGCCGGCTGGAGGAGGCCCAGGCCCGCGCCGAGGAGCTGCGCGCGGGCATCGAGGCCCTGCGCCCGGCCAGCCACATCATCACGGTCAGCGTCGGCGTGGCCTCCACCGAAACCTGCCCCGAGGCCGAGTTGACCGCCCTGCTGGACCTGGCCGACCGTGCCCTCTACACCGCCAAGGAAACCGGTCGCAACCGGGTATGCGCTTGATTTATTGATTTATTTCAGGGGACGGGGAACTTTCTCCGGGAATTGGCACTCCAATGGCTCGAGTGCTAAACTCAGAGTCAGCAGTGAAGTGGAGGAACCCATTCTATGACCCATGCGATGGTTGCAGCACAGCCGGAACACCAGCTCACGCTCGCCCGGGGTGACCTGACCGGCTATATCCAGCAGGTCAACAGCTTCCCGATGCTGAGCGCCGACGAGGAACGCCAGCTGGCCACGCGCCTGCGCGAGGACGGCGACCTGGAGGCCGCCCGCCAGCTGGTGCTGTCGCACCTGCGCTTCGTCGTGCACGTGGCCCGTACCTACAGCGGCTATGGCCTGCCCCTGGGCGACCTGATCCAGGAAGGCAACATCGGCCTGATGAAGGCGGTCAAGCGCTTCGACCCGACGGTCGGCGTGCGCCTGGTCTCCTTTGCCGTGCACTGGGTCCGGGCCGAGATCCACGAATTCATCCTGCGCAACTGGCGCATCGTCAAGGTGGCCACCACCAAGGCCCAGCGCAAGCTGTTCTTCAACCTGCGCTCGGCCAAGAAGCGCCTGGGCTGGTTCACCGAGAACGAGGTCCGGGCCGTGGCCGAGGACCTGGGTGTGAAGCCGGAAGTCGTCCGCGAGATGGAATCGCGTATGTCCGGCCAGGACGTGGGCTTCGACCTGAGCAGCGAGGACAGCGACGAGGACAGCCGCAGCTTCTCTCCGGCCGCCTATCTCAGCGCCCCGAACACCGATCCGGCCGAGTTGCTGGAATCCGACGACTGGGAAGACCACAACCAGCAGGCCCTGTACCAGGCCCTGGCCGGGCTGGACGAGCGCAGCCGCGACATCCTGGCCCAGCGCTGGCTGGCCGACAACAAGGCCACCCTGCACGAACTGGCCGAGCGCTACGGTGTGTCCGCCGAGCGCATCCGTCAGCTGGAGGCCAATGCCATCAAGAAGCTCAGGACCGCCATTGCAGCCTGAGCCGGAAGGCAGTCACAGAAACGGAAACGGCCCCGAACGGGGCCGTTTTCATGTGCGCGGGCTCCGGACTCAGCCGGCCAGCAGCACCGAGAAGAAACTCAGGTAGGCCATCACGATCAGCGCGATGACGATGACCATGGGGAAATTCTGGAAGGTAAACATGTCGCGCCTCCGCACCAATAACCGTCAAAATATTAGCGGAATCTTATATTAATCCCGCCTGTCCTTCAAGTCCGCGCCATCCCCGCCCGGCTCGGCGTCCGCATCCGGTTTGCCGTGCCCCGGAATACGCGGGTCGTCGTCATCCATCAGGATGCGATGGGCCGGGCCCTCGAGATCGTCGAACTGACCGGAGCGCGAGGCCCAGATGAAGGCCCCGATCGCGATCAGCAGCAGTACCAGCGCCAGCGGAATGAGCAGATACAGAATATCCATCGCTCTATTGTAACGCCTGTGCCGGCCACGGCCACTTGCCAAGTGCCGCCGCTGTGACTAACGTCATAGGTGCGCGCCGGCACCCCGCCCGGTTCTGCAATAACCCAACCATCCGGAAGCCTCATGCTCGAAATCAACTCCGAAACCGTCTGCCGCCTGATCGCCCTGGCCCACGAATTCCACGGCCAGGAGGCCGTGGTCATCCCCGAGGTGCCCGACAGCCCCAGCGGCGACTGGGCCGTGCAGATGCTCGCCGATCACACGGGCGACACCACCTTCCAGGAGTTCAAATCCATCATCGACGACCTGGACCCCGACCAGCAGCAGCAGATCGTCGCCCTGCTCTGGCTCGGCCGCGGCGACTACTCGCTGGAGGAATGGGACGATGCCCTGCAGGAGGCCGCCGACCAATGGAACGAGGCCACCGCCGAATATCTCATCGCCCATCCCCTGCTGGCCGACTTCCTCGACGAGGGGCTGCACATCCACGAGCTGGAGTGCGACTAGGGCCGATCCCGGGCAACCGAAGGACGCCTGACCCGATGAAACTGTCCTGTTGCCTGCCTTCGATCCTGCTGATGTTGTTTGTCAACATGGTCGCGCGCGCCGACACGGCTGTTTTCGCCGGCGGCTGCTTCTGGTGCATGGAGGCCGATTTCGAGAAGGTGGAGGGCGTGAGCGAGGTCATCAGCGGTTTCACCGGAGGAACGCTGAAGAACCCGACATACAACGGCAACCACGAGGGGCATTACGAGGCAGTCAAGGTCATCTACGATCCGGAAGTCGTGTCCTATGGAGACCTGCTGGACCACTACTGGATCAACATCGACCCGTTCGACGGCAGAGGGCAGTTCTGCGACAAGGGGCCCAGTTATCTGAGCGCCATATTCGTCGCCGATGACCGGCAGAGAAGCCTGGCCGAGCAATCAAAACAGAAAGTGGTGGAACGCTTCCCGGGCCGGGAGGTGGTCACGCCGATCCTGCCCCTGACCACCTTCTACCCGATCAGGGGGGAGGAAAGCTATCACCAGGATTACTACAGGAATTACCCTGTGAGATACAAATTCTACCGGTGGAACTGCGGCCGGGATCAGCGGCTGGAGGAGATATGGGGCGAACCCCGTACACTGCAGTAAACCCTGGCCTTGCATGAGGGTCGCGATGAGTGATGAATCACCCGCTGTAACAGCCATCCGCCCGGATCAGGAAATCATGACGAAGCAGCAGCTGCCCTACTTCGTCGGCATCTCGGGCAACACGGTCGGCGCCTCCGGCCTGTCCATGCATGTGGTGGTCATCCCGCCGGGGGCGCGCGCCGAGCCGCACATCCACGTGGGCTACGAGACCGGCATCTATGTGCTCGAGGGCGGTGTCCGCACGCGCTGGGGTCGGCGGCTCGAGCACGAGACCGTCAGTCGGGCAGGGGACTTTCTGTTCGTACCGCCCGGGGTCCCGCACGAGGCCATCAATCTGAGCGCGACCGAGCCGGCACGCGCCGTCGTGGCAAGAAACCATCCCGCCGAGCAGGATCTGGTCGAGCCCTACGCCCCGGACGCCGGCACCTGAATCCTGCTGCAATCGCGTACCGGGCTTGATGTCGGTCAATGCCACGCCGCCCGCCTTCCTGCAGCGTTGCCTGCATGACCGACAGAAAATCACACTGGGAATCCGTCTACCGCGACAAGTCGCCGCTGGACGTAAGCTGGTATCAGCAGGAGCCGGCGCTGTCGCTGGAACTGATCCGGCAGGCCGGCGTTGCGCCGGAGGCGCCCATGATCGACGTCGGCGGCGGCGCCTCGGTGCTGGTGGACCGGCTGCTGGCGCAGGGCTACACGGATCTGTCGGTGCTGGACATCTCCGCCCGCGCCCTGGACTGCGCCCGCCGGCGGCTGGGGGCATCAGCCGACCGGATCGAATGGCTCGAGGCGGACATCACGGCCTTCCAGCCGGCCCGCCGGTATGCGCTGTGGCACGACCGTGCCGTGTTCCATTTCCTGACCGCAGCGGATGAGCGGCAACGGTATGTACAGTCACTGCGCCGGGCGCTTGTCCCGGGCGGGCATGTCATTATCGCTGCCTTCGCCATCGGCGGCCCGACCCGCTGCAGCGGCCTTGATATCGTCCAGTACGATGCCGATCGCCTGATGGGCGAGTTGGGGCCGGCGTTCGCACTGCAGAGCACACGCGCGGAAGCACATGCCACACCGGGCGGCTCGATCCAGCAATTCGGGTATTTTCTCATCCGCCTGACTGCGGGCTGAAGCAGGCCAATGGCGCCACCCGATCCGGGATTTTTACCCACCCGGGAATCTGCCATACTGATTGCGGCTGACCACCCGTGCCTCAACCATGCCGACACATCGTCTCAAAGCCCTGTTCGACCGCACCGTTGCTGGAAGTTCCAGGTCGCCTATCTGGTGCTGGACGATGGCCGCTCGTTCGCGGCGCTGTATCATGACGGGCGACTGAGCCTGATGCGGGAGTGGCCGGCGGCCTCGGGGCTGCGTTATGTATCCCTGGACGAACAGGTCGGGCTGCGCTGGCACATCAGCGGCGGGCGGGGCAGGCTTTCCTTTCTGGCAGCCGACCATACCGCCGCGCCGATCACCCTGCTGTCGGAATGCCGGCCGCTTACGCCCGGCAGGTGAGTTCTAGCGCCGGCGCCCGCCCCGGCCCTTTTTCTTCGGATTCTCGTCGCGCACCTTCAGACTGCTGTCCATGAAGGTCTTGCCGTTGAGCGCAGTCATCGCCGCGCGGGCCTCGTGGCCTTCCATGTCGATGAAGGCAAAGCCGCGGCACTTGCCGGTGAAGATGTCACGCGGCATCTCCAGTTTGCGCACGGTGCCGAACTCGGCGAACAGATCCGTGATGTCGGTTTCCGTAGCCTGGGGGGCAATGTTGCCCACGAACAGGGTCTTCATAAGACTCTCTCCCTGAATTGGTTCGTATGAACAAGGCGGCTGTCAGCCCGCTCTTCGCGCCGCTGGCGCGGCATGAAAAAGGCCGGACCCTGCCCCCTCAATGGAAAGGACAGGCCCCGGCCCGGGATGCCGCACCGGATCGGGCCGCGCGCGCCGGCGCGGCCGTTCCGGGCAGCGGGGTGCGTCCTGCTTACTGGGGGACGACGTTGCTCGCCTGGGGACCCTTCGGGCCCTGCTCCAGGTCGAAGCTGACCGCCTGTGCCTCGTTCAGGGTCTTGAAACCGCTGCCCTGGATGGCGCTGAAATGCACGAATACGTCCGCGCCGCCGTCGTCCTGAGAGATGAAACCAAAGCCCTTGGCTTCGTTGAACCACTTTACAGTACCTGTAGCCATGTTAAATCTACCTTTTCAAATCAAATAATGAGGGTTTTCGCGTACAGGTATGGAAAGGGGATTCGAGAAGTAACCGGTGGGAACTGCTGAAACTGCCGATATCGATATCTGTCGCTGAGACCCACTATAGGCCATGCCTGTCCATAAAGCTATCGTTATTTCATTTTATTTTCCCGCCTGCGCCTGCCGGCCGGGAGGCGGATTCACGCCGAAGCGGTGTTTTTGCGCCTCCCGCTGTCCTATAATCTTTAATCTATGTTTATCCGCATATTTTCGAAAATGCTTGATGCCAAGCAGGCCCTGCAGCGGCTCCGGGACGGCAACGAACGCTTCGCCACCAATGTGCGCAGTCTGGACAATCTGCTCAGCCAGACCCAGCGCGGGCAGCTCGCCGGGCTCCGACAGGAGCCCTTCGCCATCATCCTGGGCTGCTCGGATTCGCGCGCGCCGGCGGAGATGGTATTCGACCAGGGCCTGGGGGATCTGTTCGTGATCCGGGTCGCGGGCAACATTGTCGCCCCCTCGCAGGTAGGCAGCGTGGAGTTCGCCGCCACCGAATTCGGCACCCGGCTGGTGGTGGTACTGGGCCACACCCACTGCGGCGCCATTCAGGCCACGGTGGATGACCTGCAACGCCCCGGCAGCCACTCGGACAATATACGCTCGATCGTCAACCGCATCCGGCCCGCGGTGGAGGACCTGATCGAATCCGAGGCCGGGCGCGACCCGGCCGCGTTGATCGAGGCTGCCACCCGCGCCAATGTCCGGGCCTCGGCCGATCACCTGCGCCACGGCTCGCCGATCCTGGAGGAACTGATCGAGCGCGACGGCCTGCGGGTGGTCGGTGCCGAATATGACCTCGAAACCGGTCGGGTGGATTTCTTCGACGGAGTCTGACCGGCGCCTGATTCAGTCGCCGGGACTCAGCCGCAGATCATCCAGGGGACGCGGCGAGGCATCGCCCGGCCCCTTGAGTTCCAGCAGCATCTGGCTCTCCACCGGGCTGGGGCCGAAACCGTCCGAGGACGCCACGGCCCAGACCCGGATGCGATGCACCCCCGGCTCGAGCCGGACCGTCCCGCGCTGACTGGCCCAACTCGGCGTATCCCTGAATTCGAGCACCGGCTCGTCATCCACGCTCAACCAGGCACTCATGCGGGTGGAGACGTTGGCGCCGCCCTGGCGCGCCGGCTTGGGATAGATGACGAACTGGTACTCGCCCGCCTCCGCGATCGGCAGCTCCCCGACCAGTTCGATTCCCGCATAGGGATAGGCCGACGGATCATGATAATCGGAGAAGGCGCCGGCCCCGGTGACGTCGTGTTCCACCGGGTCGAAGGTGATCTGATGGGTCTCGGCCACCCGCCCGGAAACCGTCGGCTCCATGGCGGAGGGCGGCTGACTGCCCAGTGTCTCGCTGCTGAGGTAATAACGCATCATGCCGCCCGGGCGCCCGGCGTGCATGGGCTGGCGGTAACTCCGGTACTCGACCGGCGGCGCGGGCTGACTGCGTTCGGCCGCCCCGGCCTGTGCCTCAGCCTCGGTCCGGCGCTGCTCCTGCATGAGCTCGCGCAACTCCCTGATCTCGCGCTCCAGCCGCTCCAGTCGCTCGTCCGCCGACTCGGCAAGCGCCGGTTGGCTCAACATGCATGCCAGCAGGGGCAGGCCGGCCAGCTGCCTGATATACCGCCAGTCAGGTTTGGTCATGTTCATTCCTTGTCATTGAGGTGGTAGCGCTTGATCTTGCGCCACAGGGTGGACTTGTCGATCCCCAGGATCTCCGCGGTCAGGCCGCGATCACCGCCGGTCTCGCGCAGCGTCTTCTTGATGAAATAGGCCTCGATGTCCTCCAGGCTCTGCGGCGCCATGTAATCCAGCGCCTTGCCGACCTGCTCCCGGGATTCGGTGATCTCCGGCGGCAGCAGATCGACATCGATCACCTCGCCTTCGGCCAGGATGATCATGCGCTCCAGCATGTTCTCCAGTTCCCTCACGTTGCCGGGCCATTCGTAGCGCATGAAGGCGCCCAGGACGCGCGTGCTGACACCGCGCACGCGCTTGCCCAGGCGGGCCGAGATATGATTCACGAGGTGGTTGACCAGCAGGGGAATGTCGTCCCTGCGCTCACGCAGCGCGGGGATGTGGATTTCGATCACCTTCAGGCGGTAATAGAGATCCTCGCGGAACTCGCCCTTTGCGATCAGATCCTGAATCGCGCGGTTGCTGGCCGCGAGTACCCGGACGTTCACGCTGCGCGGCGCCGTGTCGCCCATCCGGTAGAAGGCACCGTCCTGCAGCACGCGCAGCAGCTTGGCCTGCAGCGACAGGGAGGCATTGTTGATCTCATCGAGAAAGAGTGTCCCGCCGTCAGCCGCCTCGAACAGACCGCTCTTGTTGCGCTCGGCCCCGGTGAAGGCACCGCGGACATAGCCGAACAGTTCGCTCTCGATGATGTTTTCCGGAATGGCGGCGCAGTTGATCGCCACGAAGCTCTTGTCGCGGCGGCCGCTCTGCTCGTGGATCTGCCGCGCAACCAGCTCCTTGCCGCAGCCGCTCTCGCCGGTGATGAGCACAGTGCAGTCGAATTCCGCAGCGGCATCGATCAGCTTGCGCATGCGGGAAACCGACTGGGAGCGCCCCACGAAACCCTCGTCCTCCCCGCGGATCAGACGGTTCTGCTCACGCAGCTCATGGTTTTCCCGCCGCAGCTGATAGTGTTCCAGCGCGCGCTCGACCACACAGAACAACTCGTCGTTGTCGAAGGGTTTCTTGATGTAATCGAAGGCGCCGGACTTCAGCGCATCGATGGCCGATTCCACCGAGGCATAGCCGGTAATGATCGCCACCTGGGTCATCGGGTTGTGCGAGCGCGCGAACTTCAGCAGCTGCATGCCGTCCACGCCCGGCATCTTCAGGTCGGTCACGAGCAGCGCCACGTCGTTGTTCTCGATGAAATCCAGGGCGTGCTGCGAGCTGTCCGCCTGCACCACCTCGACGTCGAGCCGCGATATCACGCTGGCGACCAGTTCGCGCATCGCGGCATCGTCCTCGCAGACGAGAACCAGGGGACGCACGCCCGGGGTGGTTGTTTCGTTTGTCTCGGCCGCAGTGGCGCTCATCTGTCTGCCTCATTCAAAACGCGCGGAAGCTCCACGATGAACCGGGCCCCGCCAGTATAGCCGGTGTCGTACCATATCGATGCGCCGCGCCGGTTGAGCATCGCCTGGCAGATGGCCAGACCGAGTCCGGAACCACTGCCCACGTCCTTGGTGGTGAAGAAGGGGTCGAAGATCCGGCTTCTGACATCTTCCGGGATGCCCGGACCGGTGTCCTCGACGATCAGGCGCGCACGGTCATCGCCGCTCAGTTCCGTGCGGACATTGATGGCGGCATTCTCTCCGCCAGCCAGGGCCTGAATGGAATTCAGCATGAGATTGACCAGAACGATCTCGAGTTGGCCGCAGCCGCCTTCGACCCGGATCTCGCCTTCGGTCAGATCCAGATTCACATCGATATTGTAACGCTTCATTCTGCAGCTGACGAAGGTCTCGCTGACATTGCGCACCAGATCGTTGATCTCGCAGACATCGTTGGTGCATTCGTCGCGGCTGCGCGCGTAGTGCAGCAGATCGTCGATGATGCGGGAACAGCGGCGGGCCTCGTCGCAGATGATGCGCGTCCACTCATGCGCCTTGCGGTTCTCGCCCATGGCGTCACGCAGCAGCTGGGCATAGCCGACAATGCTGCCCAGCGGCGTGTTGAGCTCATGGGCCACGCCCGCCGCCATTTCGCCCATGGCGACGAGTTTTTCCTGATTGTAGACGTTCTCCTGCAGCCGCTTGTAATCACTGATGTCCTGCAGGGTGATCACCGCCCCCATGTCCGGGTCCGCCTGGGTGATGAATGACAGATTCAGCGAAAGATAGCGCTTCTCGCCCTTGAGCGGGATATTGATTTCCTGGTTGGTGATATGACGCTTGTACAGGAAGGCATCACGCAGGAGATTCCTGTCGGACTCCGTCAATGTGAGCAGATCGAACAGGCTGCAGCCGACCAGTTCCTGTTCCGATACGCCGAACATGGCTTCGGCCTGGGAATTCACCGCATTGATATACAGATTGTCATCGACGCTCAGCAGCGCGCCCGGCAGACTCTGCAGTACGGCATTGATGCGGTTGCGTTCGTTCAGAAAGCGGTTCTGGCACTCCTCGACCGTGGAGAACACGCGCCGCAGACTGGTCATCATGGAGTTGTAATCCGCGATCAGCTCCCTGAGGTAGGGATCGCGTATCGTGCCCACATCGACCGGGGACAGCACCCCATCCTGCGCATCCCGCATGCCTGCATGCATGATGCCGAGTATCTGCCGATACCGGATCATCCGGTACATGAAAAAACCGAGCGCGGCCAGCAGCACGGCGACGGGAAGCAGAAACAGGAAGACCGGCAGTTCGCCGAGCCGGTGGGAATAGAAGACAAGGACCACAGCGATGACCACGCCTACCGCGCTGATCACCATCCCGAGGGCGCAGTCGGCCCGCGCACGCGACTCGTTCGGGTCGCGGCCGTTACGGCCTCGATCCACCGCAGTAGAAATCGCCACAGTCCACACCATTGCCGGCCTCGATTCAGGCCGGAGCTGACTCAGATGATTCTGGCCCGGCCGCCGCCAGGACGGCGGCGACCGTTACCAGGCAAGTTTATCAGAAGATCAGCTGCAGACCCAGCGTAACCTGGTCGTGATCGCGCAGGGACTGGATCGTCGGGTGCTGTTTGTCGTAGTCAACATTGGCATACTCGAAGGTCACCTTGAGCTGCTGTCCGTTGATGTAATAGTTGGCACCGACGCTCTTCCAGGTGTTGCTGTAGTAGCCCGTATCCACATCGTAATCGAGGTCTTCGTAGCGGGCGAAGAACTGCAGCCGGCCCATACCGACCTTATCGGGCAGCAGGTACCCGAGCTTGGCATAGTACCCATCCAGTTCACTGTTGGGCGACAGGGCGGGATCCGGGTCTTCGTTGATGGCATTGTCCACGCTGTAATCCATGTAGGCAGCGGATGCGGTCACCGTGCCCTGCGCTGTCGGATACTCCATGAACGCATCCACGGTCCAGGCCTCGTAGTCGCGGGCATCGTCGCGGTTGGTATAGTCCGCATAGGCGACGTCATTCTGCATGTCATAGGCCGCGCCGATGGTCAGGACCTTGCGCGTGCCCAGATAGGTGCCGCGATAGCCGTAATCGTATTCCGGATCCCAGAAGGTCCAGTGCGCACGCGCGGTCAGACGGGGCGAGTCCTCGACCACCTCGTCGCCCTCGCGACCATCAGAGACCATCACCCGGTACTGGAACTTCGCATCGGCCAGGTTGCCCCACATGGCCACGCCCGTATCACGGGTTCCACCGAAGGGCGTATAGGACAGTACCTCGGCCCGGTCCAGCGTCAACGGCTCCAGGCAGGCCTCGAGATTCTCGCGGCTGAAGGTGTTCTTGAAGCGGCCGGCGATGAAACGCATGCTGTCCGACCAGTCGAAGGTCAGATAGGCATCACGATAGAACACATTCTTGTCATCGTTGCCTTCCTTGCTGTCGTTACCCGCCTCGAGTTGGGCATAGAAGCCGATGTAGTCATTGTACTGACCGGAGAGCGTGATGCGGTTGCGGCGCAGGAACAGGTCGGTGGTTTCACCGGAGTCGGTATTGGACGTGTAGTCCTGATACTGCCCCCACATCTGCACGGCGTAATTCAGGGTCACGAAGCCCTGCTCGCCGTAGGTGATGGTGGGTCCGGCCTGCACGTTGGACGCAGCTGCCATCATGACTGCCAGCGGAAGCACTCCCTGACGGATGCGGCGAAATTGACTGTTCATCGTTTTCTTCATCTTCTTACTCCCCCGTCGCGTCTGTAAGCTTCCGGTACACATCGACCAGATTCGTCTCATCCGATCCATGGCAGCTGAAGCAGGTGGATTCCGGCTTGGAGGCGGGATTGGCGACCAGCCCCCGGTGTGCGATCGATTCCTTCATGAGGCGCGGATTGCCCTGGTGGCAGCCGGCGCAGGAATTGTTCACCTTCTGGTGATGCACATGCCAGGGATCCTGCTCCGGATCCTCGCCGGGCTTTTCTGCGCGGTTGCCGTTATGGCACTTGAAGCAGGAAGAGGCACCCAGACCGCAGGCATTGGCGACACGGATCGGAATGCCGGCTGCGACGTGCTTGTGGATCTCCTCAAGCACCTGATTGCCCCAGGCCGAGGCCTGTGCGTCCGTTTTCGCATCGGACTGAGCCAGGGTTCCGACCGCGTCGTCGGAGAGGGTATCGTTCAAATACGACCACGCCGCTCCGCCGGCAATGGCCACGCCCGACAGCACCGCCAGCAACCGCATCTGCCGCAACAGGCCGCTCCACAGTTTCTTCAACATCATCTCTATCTCCTCCTGATTGACTCACTGATCCCGGATAATGGATTCAAGCTTCTCCGTACCATCTTCACGCCTGCTTTGCGCGGCCTGGATATCCGCCTCGCTCAGCCCGCTCAGGCACATGCAGGCCGGACCGCGAGAGCGGAACTTCAACCGCGGGGCGCGCGGCTCCGCCTTCTGCTCCCCCCCCGCCTCTGTGGCCGGCTCGGTTTGCTGATCTGCCTGTGCCACGCCATGGACGGGCATCAGCGCCAGAAACGTCAGCGCAACCAGACACGGCCGCATTGCCGTTTTCCACATCGCCTCAATGTCCATCAGCCTGATCACGCTCCAGTTTAAAGCACATAGCGCGCCAACATATACAACTTACTGTTTACAAAGAATAATCAAGGCAAAGCGCCCGTCCGGGGCAATTGCAATTCAGGCCTTTGCCTGCAGCCTGTCTCAATTTGCAATCCCGTCCGCCAGAGTCCGCTCGCCCAGGCGCAGGACATACCGGGTGTTGCGCGCCTCCGCCAGCGCGGCCGTCAGGATGGTGCGCGTCTCCCGGTCCAGCTTCACCTCGCTGTCATTCAGCACCCCCGCGAACATCCGTTCATAGTGCTCCTTGGGCGCGACATCCACCTGCACGTACAGCCGCCACCCGGCCGATCCGGTCTCCGGCAGCAGGCCCTCGAGCACCTGTGCCGCATCCGGCGCCAGTCGGGTATCGCTGTATTCCTCGCTCAGCCAGATGTCCGTCTCGCGGCTCACGATCGCCTCGTCGAGGACATGCCGCTCGCCCGCGGCACCGCCCTCGGCGACCAGCTGCAGTCTGACCCTGGGCACCAGGTAGGTGGGGAAATAATGCCCCGCGCCCGTATTGCGGATTTCGGCGCGCACCCGTACGCCGTCCGTCTCCTCAACCTCGACCTCAATACCGGCGCTCAATGCCTGGCGGACCATGCCGGGGTCGTGGATGCCCTTCCATTCATGCCTGCGATCGGGCATGTGACAGGTCTGACACTGTCTGCCTTCCCGGGCATGGCGTGAGGCGCGCCATTCGTTCAGCGTGTTTTCCAGCAGCTTGCCATTGAGCGCCGGGCCGTCCTCGGGGAACTGGTGGCAGCTGGCGCAGAACCGGCTGTCGGCGAACGCAGCACTCTCGACAAAGCCGTCGTGGGGCAGGCCCGGGGTGTCCCCGGCGGGCCGCCCGGGCGCGGGCGGCGGGCCGAACCGCTGGTGGGCACGCACATGACAGGCGGCACAGACCAGTCCCTGGCGGTGCAGATCGGGGCTGACATACTCGGGCGGCGGGTCCTGCGGCGCCTCGGGCCAGCCGAGCGACTGCGCCAGCAGGGCCTTCTGCTCGGCCAGCGGCGCATGGCAGTCCAGGCAGCTTTTGACCTGATCCGAGGGCAGCACCCGCGCCTGCCAGAGGATGCCCTTGTCCATGGTCCGGCTGTGCAGGCTCCCGCTCCAGTCCCGGTGCTGCTCGGCATGGCACTCGGCGCAGGACTGAGGTGAAAGCGAGGCCTCGCGCGGACTGAAATGATCGGGGGGTGCGCCCTGCGGCGGCAGCGGCTTGCTCCAGTGGCGCTCCAGGAAGGCATCGACACCCTCGGCGCTGCGACCCTGATCATGACTGGAAAACATCCACCATGCACCTCCGACCGCCCCCAGGGCGATCAGGAGGAGCGCTGCTGCACCCGGCCTCATGATCTGATTTGTCTCCCCTCAACAAAAGAAGACCCGGCTACCTGGCGGTAGCCGGGGACGTAATGATACGACGTCAAGTGGGGACCCGGACAGTACCGGGCCTGGAGGAGTCAGCCCCCACAAGGGTTGGGCGGAAGGGCGCCGCCGCCGCCACTGCTGCTGTCATCGCTGGGGCTGGAGCCGGTCTTGTAGGCCTTGTCCGCCAGGATGATGGCATTGGTGTTGTCGGCATAGGCATCGTCGATCTGACGCGGCTCCACCTTGCTCGGATCGTCAGCCGGGCGGAAGAAGGAGACCACATCGGTGCGCCAGGGTGAATCGATGGGCAGGATGTAGTTGCCGTTCCAGTCCAGCAGATAGGACAGGGAGTTCCATTCCACCATGGCGCCGTCGTAGAAGCGGGTCGGCTTGCCCAGAATGACCGCACTTGCCGCACCGGTGATCATCGCCCGGTAGGTGGTCTCGCAGAAGGTGTAGATGGTGTCGCCTTCCTGATAGGCATTGCCCACACCCACCGGCTGGTAGGTCCCGTCGACGAATTCCTCGCCATTGATGGTCTCGCCGTTGAGATAGGCCTCCAGTTCGGCCTTGTCCCGGTAGCGGTAACCCTCGGCCGGCAGCAGCATGTTGGTGAAATTCAGCTGCAGCGTGCCATTGGGATGGCCCTGACGCGAACCGTTGTTCTGGAAGGTGGTCATGTAATCGGCCACCGGCACACCGGTACCATCGTCCTCGCCGGCGCTGTACTGGTCGGTGCCGCGTGCATCCCAGATGAAGACGCCGTCATCCAGCACATTGGTGTCGCTGTCGGGCAGCACTGCCAGCAGATCCTGGAGGGTTGCCTGCATGGCGGTATTGTCATCCTCGAGGGTCTTGACGCTGGCAACGCCGGTGCCGGGCGCGGCCGATGCCGCCGCGGCGAAATCGGCCGGCTCCAGACCATTACCGTTGAGCCAGCTGTTGCCGCCGTCCAGCATTGCCAGGTTTTCGGCCTTGACCCCCCAGTAGCGGAAGGCATACCAGGCGCGACCCCGCACCATGGCCTGGAAGTACCCACCAGTGCCCATGGCGATGACGATCATGTCGTTATGCGGATCGATATCGAATTCCTGCAACAGCGCATCCATGGTCGCGCCGCTCGGCACCATGCTGCGGGTGTAGATCACGCCATTGGAGCGGGTCTCGACCCAGCGCGAGTTATCGATCAGGTAGGTGAATACGTGCTTGTCGTCCGGCGCGATATACTCGGCACCACCCGGACCTTCCGTAACCTGGATGATCACCAGCTTGCCGGTTATGCCATCCGGCCGCTCGTTCAACCAGTCATCCTTCCAGCGCTTCAGGGTGGCGCCGGTAATCAGGCCGTTCTCGTTGTCGTTGTAGTCATCCGCGGATTCCTGCGCGATCTGCGCCGGACTGTTGACAACAATCGGTGTCGGCTCGCCGCTCGGCGGCGTCACGAAGCCCGTGGTGCTGTCCTCACCACCACCGCAACCCACCAGCAGCGACGCGGACAACAGATACGCGCCCACCATTGCAGCGGATCGCGGCCATCTCAAAGCATTCAGGTATGTATTCATCTGCTCTCCTCCGCGAGCTATTTTCGGACCCGCCACGAACACCCGGTTATCGGGCCCCCAGGGGCGGCACTTCGATTTTCCAGTTAGCAGCCTTCGTGCCACAATCTGTTTTGGATTAAAAACATGAAGTTAGGTGGAAGCCGTCCCTTGGCGTCGATTGCAGACTACCCGTTCCGGCGGCAGGCTGTGGAATTTGCAATACCGCTCAGGCGCCCTGCTCACCCCTGAAGACCACGGGTAGCGCCCCGGCCTCGAACTGATCCAGCAGATAGTCGACCCGTTCGCCGAACGCCAGCGACTCCACCTCGGCCCCACGCGCCCGCAGGGCGTCGGCCAGGCGTGAAAGATTTATGCTCTCGCCTGCCTTCACAGGCTTGTGCGGCGCATGTATCAGAAGAATCTTCTTCGAACCCGTCATATCCTGTCCTTTCAAATCACGTAGACCGCATCGGCACCGATAATGGCATCCGCCAGCCGGCCCATGCCTTCATCGGTTTCCGCCGCGATGCTTTCCACCGGCGCCTCCGCGAATTCAAGCGCCTCCATCTGCATCAGCGTGTCCTGATCATCGCCAAGCTCACCCAGCACGGCGACCCTGACTTCATCATCCAGCAGCGTCAGTCCGGTCGCCATACGCAGCGCCTCCGGCTTGTTGTGCTGGGCTATCACCAGAATCGTTTTCTGTGTATTCGACATTCCCACTCCTAAAGCACCAGGACACAGTCACTGTTCTGCACGAGCTCGGCATCCTGGTACTGGCCGCCGATCACCACATGCTCGTCAATAGAGGAAACCTTGAGCCCCTCGTCTTCGTAGCGCTCGACACTCAACTCACACACAGCCACCTGCGTGGCCCTGAAGGCATCCGACTGCGTGAAACCGTTGTCCATCAACAGCAATGCACCCCTGTCGTTGAGAAAGCATCTACATTCCCAACCCCGGCTCCGGGCCGCGGCGAGAATGGATACCGCCTGATCGCGATAGCGCTCGTCGGTTACCACCAAGCCAAAACGCATGCATACTCCTTAATCCGTTACAATCACTTGATCATGGCCGCCCCGAAAGGAGGCAGCCGGCGGTCGTCAGGCCTTGCGGATCAGCCACTTCGAGGCACCGTCCTCATTCGTCTTCTCGATGAGTTCGTTGCCTTCGGATTCACACATCGCCACGATCGACTCACCGGATGACGGATTGTCAAACAGCAGGGTAAGCACATCGCCGCTTGCCAGCTTGCCCATGGCCTTCTTGGTATACATCTGCGGATGCGGGCAGACGTACCCGGTGACATCCAGCAGGAAGTCGTGATCACCAACCTTCTCGAACTTGACAGCCATAAGGTATTACTCCTCCATTTCTCGACAACTCACAATCCCGACCCGGTCAAAGCGCCAGGTCATCATCACCTGCGCGCCATTCCATCCACATATTGAATGCCTTGACGCCCAGCCAGCCGCCGGCGGCCATGCCGGCCAGGAACACCCAGCCCGACAGATCGCCGTTGGTAACCGTTGCAAAGAAGGCGCCGATGTTGCAGCCCATCGCGATTCGCGCCCCCAGACCCATCAGGGCACCGCCGATGATCGCGAACATCGCCGTCTCCAGACTCGGCACCTTCCATTTGAATTCCCGCCGGGACAGGGCAATGATCGCCGCCCCGAAGATGATGCCGATGGACATCCAGCCGGGCGCGTTGATGATCGGATTCGGAATACCGTTCTCCAGCCCGAAGAAGATGTTGTCGGTCATCTCGATGCCGACCTTGTCCATCGCCCAGGCGCCCCACTGCGCCTCCTGGGTGGTGATGTACCAGTAGCCGGGATCGAAGACCGTATCCTGCATCGACAGGCCATCGGTGTATTCCATCTCGGCGAGCAGTTCACCGAAGTTGAAGATCTCGTATTTCTCGCGCAATTCGCCGGTCGCCCACATATGGCCGCCAGCCAGCAGCCCCAGACACAGGCCGGCGATGGCGGTGTTGCGCGAGGAGGTGACCATCGCCCAGATGCCGCGCAGATGGTCGCCCAGGCGCGGCGCGTCGATCTTGGCGCGGCGCAGATAGCCCTTCTTGAACGCCGAGTGATACAGGTAGAGCATCAGCAGCAGGGACGGGATGATCGCGCCCAGCAATGCGTTGGCGATGAACGGCCCCGTGAACATACCGTCGATGCCCAGCTGGCCGGCCAGCTGACCGCCCTGCAGATCCCAGACGTAGCCTGCAACGAACTGGTCGAACCAGCCTTCCGTGACGCTCAGCTCCTCCGGCATCATCTTCTCGGCGGCGGAACTCGTCCAGGCGGCGGGCACCAGCTTGTCCAGCCAGCCGGACTGGGCCACATAGATGGCCTGGGAGAAGGAGATCGAAATCACCACCAGCAGCGAGCCGAGGTTGCCCTCGCCGGTCTTGTACAGCGAGCCCGACGCGCAGCCGCCGGTGAAGACAATGCCGAAACCGAAGATCAGGGCACCGATGAGGATATGCCAACCCATCGGATGGGGATGGAAGGTGTTGACACCCAGCACCTGGACGGCTGCCGCCGTGAGTGAAAACAGCATGACCGCGATCAGCATGCCCACCGCCATGCGTGGCACGCCCACCGCGAACAGATCGCGCACCGCGGAGGCCATGCAGAAGCGCCCGTACTGCAGGAAGATCCCGTAGCCGAGGCCGAACCACACATACACCAGCAGGTAGATCCACCGGCTGTCCAGCGCCAGCGCCCATACCGAACCCAGCGCCACAAGCGCGACGATTATCATCGCGTACAGATTACCCTTGTGGCCGTACCAGGCCCTGTCCGCCACCGCCGAGCCTACCGCACCCGCCGTTGCGGCCTTAGCATCATTCGCCATCTGTCGTTTCCCCCGGATATCTCGAATCGCTCATCAACTTTCCGCGTCCATTGCGCCCTTGCGCACGTAGATACGCCAGCAGTCATCATCCCGCACCGTTATCAGGTGGGTACTGCCCAGCGTCATGTCCATTGCCGGAATCGCCTCGGCCGTACTGGGGTTGTCCACCACCAGCTCAAGCACTTCGCCGGGCCGCATGTGATCGAGCGCCCGCATGCACAACAGCTGCGGACGCGGACACACCGCGCCCAGGCAATCGATCTGCACATTCACATGCAGAGGGCCATAACCGGCCAGCGTTACCGTACGTCCGCTTTGCCTGATCGGGGATACCTGTCGCTGCCTTTGCCTGCCGAACCACCACATCACGCAGCCTCTCCACGGCAGGACGAGCCAGCATCGACGGCACCCGCCTCTGCACCGTATTTGCACGATTCATGCCGAAACGAAATAAAGATTAAAAACATGGTGTTACCTCTATCAATCATGTTGACCTCCGGTTCATATTGCAAATCGCACCCCAACGGCAGACCCGGAGGAAGATTTTGCAATCCCGC
Source organism: Gammaproteobacteria bacterium (assembly GCA_002699185.1). Classification (GTDB taxonomy): domain Bacteria; phylum Pseudomonadota; class Gammaproteobacteria; order Thiohalobacterales; family Thiohalobacteraceae; genus Thiohalobacter. The sequence continues at coordinate 26,261 of PABG01000025.1, forward strand.
CCCGAGCCCGCCTTGCTCGCATTTAGTTTTAGCCCACCTTCTCCACATCGCGACCCCCGTCGAGGCAGTGGGCGGGCAGACCTCCTTGTGCAGGCCGGGATGGAATAGGATAATACCAACCAATTTGGTCAACTTAAGTGCCTTAACCTAAGGAGTAAGCAAGATGGGTGTACTGGTAGGACGCGAAGCCCCGGATTTCACCGCCCCGGCCGTGCTGGGCAATGGCGAGATCACCGACAACTTCAATTTCAGGACCGCCACCAAGGGCAAGTATGCCGTGGTGTTCTTCTATCCGCTGGACTTCACCTTCGTGTGCCCGTCCGAGCTGATCGCCTTCGACCACCGGCTGGACGAGTTCAAGAAGCGCAATGTCGAGGTCATCGGTGTGTCCATCGACTCGCACTTCACCCATAACGCCTGGCGCAACACCCCGGTGGACAAGGGCGGCATCGGCCAGGTCGGCTACACCCTGGTCGCCGACATGACCCACAACATCTGCCGCGCCTTCGATGTCGAGACTCCGGACGGCGCCGTGGCCTTCCGCGGCTCCTTCCTGATCGACGAGGCCGGCGTGGTGCGCCACCAGGTGGTCAACGACCTGCCGTTGGGCCGCAACATCGACGAGATGCTGCGCATGGTTGACGCCCTGCAGTTCCACGAGCAGCACGGCGAGGTCTGCCCGGCCGGCTGGAACCAGGGCGCCAAGGGCATGAAGGCCAGCCCCGAGGGCGTGGCCGAGTACCTGGCCGAGGAGGCGGAGTCGCTGTAAGGCCGAAAGCCTCCCGCGCATAAAGAAAGCCGCCAGCGGGCGGCTTTTTTATTCTCACCACAAAGGGTACGAAGAACGCGAAGACAATAATCAAGCTTGTAGGTCGGGCTGAACCACGTGAAGCCCAACATGTGATTATGCAGCACCATCACATGCCGCATTATCCCCACTTGATCTTCAGATCCCGATTGCGTTCCGCGCAATCCCGAAGATACAAATTGATAAGGCTCTGATACGGAATTCCCTTTTGCTCGGCCAGCGCCTTGAAATAGGCGACCGTATCCTCGTCCAACCTTATCGTAATCTGCTTCTTCAGTTTTTTTGTATAGGGATTTTTCCTCGATTTCGAAAAGTCGTAGTGATCACGCATCTCTGAAGCCCTCATACTGACGCCGCTCTGAGCGGCTTGCCTTACGGGCTGAAATGATTCGAATGGTTTCCCGTTCTTCCCTGCAGCAGTGACAGACAACAAGCAGTCGCAATTGCGAACTCAGGCCCAGGAGAACAAAGCGCTCCTCTTCATCCGAGTGATCCGGGTCCGCCATGAAACGCGCATTTTCGTCGAAAAATGCCGTCCTCGCCTCCTCGAAAGAAACGCCGTGCTTCCTCCGGTTTGCCGCTTCCTTGCGGCTATCCCACTCGAAGTTGAGCCCATCCATAGCCATACATTGTAGTTATTTTATAATTATATTCAAGCGCACCCTATAGAAAAGGGTAGTAAAAGGGGTCGGTGACAAATGAGAATGATTGCGTTTTGTCACCGACCCCTTTTTCTGTTCAGTTAGCTGGACCGGGTCAGAACCGCCGCAGCCGCAGCGAGTTCAGCACCACGATCAGGGAGCTGGCGGACATGCCGATGGCGGCCATCCAGGGGGCGATGAAGCCCATCACGGCCAGCGGCAGGGCGCACAGGTTGTAGGCGATGGCCCAGCCCAGGTTCTGGCGGATCAGGCGCAGGGTCTTGCGCGCGGCGCGTACGGCCTCGGGCAGGTGGCGCAGTTGCTCGGAGAGCAGCACCATGTCGGCGGCGGCGTGCGCCAGCTGGGTGCCGCCGCCCATGGCGATGGAAACCTGGGCGCCGGCCAGCGTGGGGGCGTCGTTCACGCCGTCGCCGACCATGGCGACCACACCGCCCTGGGCCTGAATGGCCTTGAGCTGGGCCAGTTTCTGCTGCGGCTTCTGCTGTCCCAGCGCGGCCTCGATGCCGAGCTCAGCCGCCACCTGGCGCACCGCCCGGTCCTCGTCACCGCTTAGCAGGCGTACCTCGATGCCGAGCTCACGCAGCCCCTGGACCGCCTCGCGTGCGCCGTCACGCAGACTGTCCTCGAACACGAGCACGGCCAACAGTTCGCGCGCATCCGCCAGATAGACAAAGGTGCCGCTCAGATCGGCGAATTCCTCCGGCAACGCCTTGTCCGCACCGCCCAGACCGAGCACGAACTGCCGCGTGCCGAGGCGGTAGACTCGTCCCTGCACCTCGCCCTCCACGCCCTCCCCCGGCGTGGCAATCAGGTTCTCCGCCGCCGGCGTCCGGTCCGCCGCCTGCAGAATGGCCCGCGCCAGCGGATGCTCGGAGGCCTGCTCCAGCGCGGCGGCGATGGCGAGCGCCCGGTCGCGGGTCTCGCGGCCCAGCCGCACCACCCGGGTCAGTTGCAGCCGGCCCTCGGTGAGGGTGCCGGTCTTGTCCAGCACGATATGGGTGATGCGGGCCAGCGTCTCCAGCGCATGGCTGCGGGTGGTGAGCACGCCCATGCGCGTGAGCGCGCCGGTGGCGGCGGTGAGCGCCACCGGGGTAGCCAGGGACAGGGCGCAGGGACAGGTCACCACCAGTACCGACAGGGTGATGGCGAAGGCGCGCGCGGGTTCGGCCTGCCACCAGTACGCCGCCACGCCAACGGCCAGCAGCAGGAGGGCGGCGACGAACCAGCCGGCCACGCGGTCGGCCAGGCGCGCCACGCCCGGCTTCTCGATCTGGGCCCGGTCCAGCAGCCGGCTGATGGCCGACAGCACTGTGTCCTGGCCGACCTTGCGCACCTCCATGATGAGCGGGCTTTCGATGTTGACCGTGCCGCCGACCAGTTCCTGCCCCGGCCGTTTCGCCTGCGGCAGGCTCTCGCCGGTGAGCAGCGACTCGTCCACCGAACTGCGTCCTTCCTGTACACAACCGTCGGCCGGCACCGTTTCGCCCGGCTTGATGCGCACCCGGTCGCCGGGGCGCAGTTCGGCCACGGCGACGCGCGTCTCTTCACCGTCGGGATCCAGCCGGCTGGCGGTGGCCGGCAGCAGCCGCACCAGTTCCTCGGCAGCCTGGCCGGCCTTGTGCCGGGCCAGCATCTCCAGGTAGCGCCCGGTGAGCAGGAAGAAGGTGAACATGGCCACCGAGTCGAAGTAGACATCCTCGCCGCCGGTGGCGGTGGCCCAGCCGCTGGCGATGAAGGCACCGCCGATGGCCAGCGAGACCGGCACGTCCATGCCGAGCTGGCGCCGGCGCAGGTCGCGCCAGGCGCTGACGAAGAAGGGGCGCGCCGAGTAGAGCACCACCGGCAGGGCGATCAGCAGGCTGACCCAGCGCAGGAAATCGCGCAGCGCGGCATCCATGCTGCCGTCGGCCTCGCCCGCATACAGGGCGACGGCGATCATCATCACCTGCATCATGCCCAGGCCGGCCACGGCGATGCGGCGCAGGGCCTGGCTGCGCTCGCGCTTGTGCACCGCCTCCTGGCGGCCGGGATCGAAGGGATGGGCCAGATAGCCGATGTCGCTGATGGCGCGCAGGATGTCGGACAGATGAATGCGGCTGTCGTCCCACTTCACCCGGGCGCGGTGAGTGGAGTAGTTGACCTGGAACTCCACCACACCGGGCAGGCGGCCCACATGGCGCTCATTGAGCCAGACGCAGGCCGCGCAGGTGATACCCTCCAGGATCAGCGACGCCTCGCGCAGGTTGTCCGCATCGACACTGACGAAGCTCTGCTGCAGTTCGGGCCGGTCGTAGAGCTCGACGTCCTTGAGCGCCTCGGGCACCAGGTCCTGCGCGGTGCGCGATTTCTCGGTGCGGTAGCGGTAGAAGTCCTCCAGGCCGGCGGCGACGATGCCCTCGGCCACCGCCTTGCAGCCGGGGCAGCACATGCGCCGCGGCCGGCCCTCGATCTGCACCACATACTCGCTGCCGGGCGGGTTGGGCAGGCCGCAGTGGAAGCAGCGGGTGTCGTCGTCCTGCTCCGGGACGGGGGGCTGGGAGGCGGCGGTGTCGGTCATGGCAGCACAGCTTAGCGCTATCGGACAGGTGAATACAGGCTCGGATCAGCCCAGGTCAAAGGTGTCGGGTTACGCTTCGCTAACCCGACCTGCGTGCTGATTTGCGTACTCACATCGTCATTGCGAGGCGCGAAGCGCCGTGGCAATCCCGTAAATACAGAGGCAGGCGGCTGGAGATTGCCACGGCGCTTCGCGCCTCGCAATGACGTGGGTAATGGACACAGGCGACGCCGGTCTCAGGGGGTTTCCGCCGCCGCTTCGACAGTGGTCCGCGCCCGCAGCTGATGCACCGCCTCGCCCCTGCGGATGGTCAGATCCAGTTCCCACACACCGGTGGCCGGCAGCGCAACCTCGGCCCGGTAGATACCGGGACTGGCGGTCTCCTGCATGCGGAAGGCCTGGTCCAGGCGGGTGTCGGACGGGCGCAGGAAACTCCCCTGGATGTCGGCACCGCTGACCGGATTGCCGTCACGATCGAGCACCCGCACCTGGAACAGGCTCGGCCGGTCCGCCACCGCCGGACCGATCCAGCCCCGGTCCACCTGCCAGCCGCGCTCGCTCTGCTCGCGCCGCTGCTCCAGGTAGCGGTTGAAGTGGCTCTGCTTCTCCTGGTAGTCGCGCGCGGCCACACCGGGGAAATTGGTGGTGACCTCCTCGCCGCGGTCGCGCGGAGGCAGCAGCCATTCGGCCACCGGCGCGGGCAGCCCCTTCTGCGAGACGATCACGAAGGCGGTGTCGAACAGCACGAGAAAGACGAAGAAGCCGATGATGATGGCCGGCCCCCAGTGGAACCAGCCCTCGCTGCCACCGTGCTGGCGCAGGCGCGCCTCGCGGTTGGCGATGATCAAGCCCAGACCGTAGGCGGTCACGGCATACAGGGCAACGTGCATGGCCACCACGTCGCCCCCGGGCCAGTCCAGGATGGCATAGGGGATGTAGATACCCAGCGCCAGCAGCCCGATGACGGCAGCGGCGGACTTGGCGCCCATGCCGGCGAAGCGACGCAGGGCAATGAACAACAGCACCTGCAGCACGATACCCAGCGGGATGGTGATCAGCTGCTCCATGGCTCAGTCGTCCGGGTGGTAGAAGACCGAGGGCCATTTCACCTGCGGGATATCCTCGGCCCCGACAGGTTCGACCACGAAGTAGAAATCCTTCTTTTCGGGCTGGTCGGCATGCGGCCGCATTCTTACCTTGACGAACAACTGCAGCCGCTGGTCCGGGTGCAGCACGATGTGTTCGAGCTGACCCAGGTCGAGTTCCGCTCCGCCCAGCCCGCTGACATCGAGTTTGACCTCATAACTCAGATCGGCCTTGTTGTTGAGCTTGATCTCATAGCTGTTCTGAATCCGGCCGTCGGACAGGCGCACATACAGCGGCTGGCGCACCTGCGAGACGGAGATGTCCAGCGGCACCTGGTTCAGCATACTCACGATCAGCGCCGTGGTGGCCGCCAGCAGGATGACGCCGTAGCCGATGGTCTTGCCCTTCAACAGGCGGGTCTTCTCGCCGTGCTGGGCCTTGTCGGAAGTGTACTTGATCAGCCCGCGCGGCCAGCCCATGGAGTCCATGATGGTGTCGCAGGCATCGATGCACAGGGCGCAGGAGATGCACTGGTACTGCAGCCCGTTGCGGATGTCGATGCCGGTGGGACATACCTGCACGCAGTAGCCGCAGTCGATGCAGTCTCCCACGCCCTGCGCCTGGCGTTCCTCGCGCGTCTTGAAGCCCTTCGCGACCTTGTGCCGGCCGGCACTGCCCTCGCCGCGGGCCTCATCGTAGGCGACGATCAGGGTGTCGCGATCGAACATCGCCCCCTGGAAGCGGGCATAGGGGCACATGTAGGTACATACCTGCTCCCGCGCCAGTCCGGCCATGACATAGGTGGTCGCGGTCAGGAACAGGGTGGTGGCATAGGCCGGGAACGGCGCCTGGCCGGTGAAGAAGCCCGTGAACAACTCCGGGGCATAGCCCCAGTAGAGGGTGAAGGTCAGCCCGGTAAGAAAGGCCACCAGCAGCCACAGCAGATGGGTGGCTCCCTTCTTGAGCAGCTTCTCGCCGCCCCAGGGCTGCTTGTCCAGGCGGATGCGGGCCGGACGCTCGCCCTGGACCAGGCGCTCGACCAGGATATAGACATCGGTCCACAGGGTCTGGAAACAGAAATAGCCGCAGAATACCCGCCCGGCGATGCCGGTGACGAAGAACAGCAGGAAGGCGCCGATGACCAGGAAGCCGGCCAGCCAGAAGATGTCCTGGGCGTGGACGGTCAGATCGAACAGATAGAAACGGCGGCCATGGATGTCGAAGGATACCGCCTGCTGGGGACCGGCCACCCGGTCCCAGGGCAGCCAGGGGAGCAGGAAGTAGACACCATAGGCCAGTGTCAGGATACCCCATTTGAGGCGACGAAACCGCCCCTTGACCGAGCGGGGATAGATCGGAATGCGTTTCTGGTAGAGTTGGACGTCGGCTTCGGTCATGGACGGATAATGATGAATCCCGGCACCGGCTGACGGCTGTCCGCCGCCGGCCGGCCGGATGCATCATCGGATGCTACTGCCCTCCGCCAAGTTCGTGTACGTAGACGGTCAGCAGCTTGATTTCATTGTCGCTGAGGCGCTGATCCCACGCCGGCATCACACGCTCGATGCCGTTCTCGACCACCTCTCGCACCTCGGCAAGCTTGCCCTCGAGGCCGTCCCGGCCCGGCACATTGGCCACGGTCCAGATGCTGTCGGTCAGGTTGGCCGCTCCCTGGGATTCCAGGCCGGTGCCTGCCTTCGTATGGCAGTAGAAGCAGCCGCCCTCCTTGCCGTTGAAGATCTGCATGCCGCGCTGTGCCATGTCGCCATCCACCTCGTGGCCGGACAGGCTGAGCACATAGTGAGCCACGGCATCGATCTGCCCCTCGTCCAGGCTGCGCTCGAAGCCCGGCATGAAGCCGCGCCGGCCTTGAGTCAGGGTCGCCTCGATCTGCTCGACGGACCCACCCCACAGCCAGGCGTCATCGACCAGATTGGGGAACAGACCTATCACGCCGGCGCCGCCGGAGCCGTGGCAGGCTGCGCAGTTGTCGCCGAACAGGCCCTTGGCCACGGCGCGGGTGAAGGCCAGCATTTCCTCGTCGGCCAGGATGTCGTCGTAGCTGGCGGCGGCGACCTTCTCCATGTAGGCCTGCATCTTCTGTGCATCCTGGCCGCTCTGCATCTCCTTCATCAGCAGCGCCCGGGTATTCCAGTGCGTGGTGCGCTCCTCGCCATTGACGGTATAGGTGATGGTGTTGGCCACACCCTTGGTGTAGGACTCACCCACCGGCCAGGCCGGATAGATGACCCAGTAGATCACGGCGAAGATCACCGTCAGGTAAAAGCCCCACAGCCACCAGGTCGGCAGCGGGTTGTTGAACTCCTGCAGGTCACCGTCCCAGGAATGACCCGTGGTCTGGACTGCGCCCTGTTGCTTGTTCGCTTCACTCATCGTCATTTACCTTGCGCTGCGTCCGGGACTCCTTTTCATCGTCCTCGAACGGGATGTACTTGTAGGATTCCAGCCGCTGCTTGCGCCGCTTGCCGGTGAACACATATATGATGATGGCGCAGAAGGTCACGAAGAAGATCAGCAGAGCAACGATCTTGCTGTTCTCGAACTGACCGATCCAGCGCAGCAGTTCAGACATATCGGTTCACCCGGCCAGCGCCTCAGCGGAACTCGGCGAAGTGGCCTTCCTCGTACTGACTGAAATCGACCAGCGTGCCGAGCATCTGCAGATAGGCGACCAGGGCATCCATCTCGGTCAGCCGCGCGCGGTCACCGTCGAAGTTTCCGGCCTGGGCCTCGGCAATGAGATTCTGCTCGGCGGCGAGGATATTGAGCCTGTCAGCCACCTCCCGGCCGAACTTCTCGACGTTGGCCTGATACTCCTCCCGGGTCTCGGAGTAAGGCACGCCGGCCTTCTTCAACGCCCGCATGCGATCGGCGATGTCGGAGTATTCGAGCTCATTCTCCATCAGCCAGGGGTAACTGGGCATGATGGACTCGGGCACCACGTCGCGCGGGTTGATCATGTGCGCGACATGCCATTCGTTGGAGTACTTGCCGCCCACCCGTGCCAGATCCGGGCCGGTGCGCTTGGAGCCCCACTGGAAGGGATGATCGTACTGCGACTCGGCCGCCAGCGAATAGTGGCCGTAGCGCAGCATTTCGTCGCGGAAGGGCCGGATCATCTGCGAGTGGCACAGGTAGCAGCCCTCGCGCTGATAGATGTCGCGCCCGCGCAGTTCCAACGGCGTATAGGGGCGTACACCCTCGACCTTCTCAATGGTGTTCTTGATATAGAACAGCGGCACGATCTCCACCAGGCCGCCGATGCTGATCACCACCATGGTCAGCGCGATCAGCAGTCCGGCGTTGATCTCGATGCTTTCGTGTTTGAAGAAACTCATTGTTGAAAACTCTCCGCTGCTCTGTATCAGGCGCGTGCCAGCTTGGACGCGATCTTGGCCTCGATGGCGGCCTGCTCGACCTTCGCCTGACGGATGGTCATGGCGATATTGACGGCCATCAGCACGATACCGCTGACGAAGAAGGCGCCGCCCAGGGCACGCACCACATAGGGCTTGTGCAGGAAGGTCACCGTCTCGATGAAGGTGTAGGCCAGGGTGCCGAACTGATCGTCGAAGGCACGCAGCAGCAGGCCCTGACCGATGCCGGCCACCCACATGGCGGTGATGTAGAGGACGATGCCGATAGTGGCCAGGAAGAAGTGGGCATAGACCAGCCGCAGGCTCCAGAGCTTGGTGTCATACAGGCGCGGCACCATGTGATAGAGCGAGCCGAAGGAGATCAGCGCCACCCAGCCGAGCGCACCCGAATGGACGTGACCGATGGTCCAGTCGGTGTAATGCGACAGCGCATTCACGCTCTTGAGTGACATCAGCGGACCTTCGAAGGTGGACATGCCATAGAAGGACAGCGCGGTGATCATGAACAGCATGATCGGATCGGTGCGCAGTTTGTGCCAGGCGCCGGACAGGGTCATGATACCGTTGATCATGCCGCCCCAGGACGGCAGCAGCAGCATCACGGAGAAGGTCGCGGCCAGCGTCGAGGTCCAGTCGGGCAGGGCGGTCCAGTGCAGGTGGTGCGCGCCCACCCACATATAAAGGAAGGCCAGCGCCCAGAAGTGGATGATGGACAGCCGGTAGGAATATACCGGGCGTCCGGCCTGTTTGGGCACGAAGTAGTACATCATGCCCAGGAAGGCGGCGGTGAGGAAGAAGCCCACGGCGTTGTGGCCGTACCACCACTGGGTCATGGCGTCCTGCACGCCGGAGAACAGCGAGTAGGACTTGAGGCTGAACAGGTTCACCGGGATGGCCAGGTTGTTGAAGATGTGCAGGATGGCGGTGGCCAGGATGAAGGAGATGTAGAACCAGTTGGCCACGTAGATATGCGGCTGGGAACGCCGCCGCAGGGTCTGCACATAGACCCAGAAATAGGCCACCCAGGTCAGGGTGATCAGGATGTCGATGGGCCATTCGAACTCGGCGTATTCACGCGACTGGGTAATGCCGAACATGTAGCTGAGCGCACCCAGGCCGACCGACAGCTGCCAGCCCCAGAAGGTGAAATTGGCAAGCCCATCACCATACAGGCGGGCCTGGCTGGTGCGCTGGACCACATAGTAGGAGGTCGCGAACAGGGCGCTGCCGCCGAAGCCGAAGATCACCAGGGTGGTGTGGACCGGGCGCAGGCGGCCGAAGGTGATCTCGGGAATGTTGAAATTCAGAAAGGGATAGGCCAATTCCAGCGCGGCATACAGCCCGGCAGCCATGCCCAGCACGCCCCAGACCAGGGCCATGATGGAGAACTTCTTGATTATCGCATAGTTATACTGCTGCTGCGTATCCACTGCTGCACTCTGCGCCATGACTCGCCTCGTTGCTACCTGTTGGAATTCCGGCACGAGGGCCCGTACCCGAGGAAAAAGCGGTGCCCGTGCCCGAGGAAAATATCAGGACATTCTAATATGACAGCAATCCCTGACGCAAGATTCGTATGGGATTTGCCGCACCCTGCCCCCGTCCCTGCGCCCTGATCCGGACGCAGAACGCCAGACCTCAGTATCGAACGAATTTACGAAAAATCGAGTACCGGAGCCGCTGGAGGGACGTCGGGAGCGGTCGGCTTATTCCCCGGCCGCGGGCGGCGGTCGGGGGGACACCACCGGGGAAGGCGTCAACTGACTGATCCCCGGCGGGTTCCGGTTCAGCCCGGAAGGCCGGCCAGGGTCCGCCACAGGCCGGGCAGGTGATGGTCCAGCAGCAGCAGGGCGAAGATGCCCATGAGATAGAGGATGGAATAGCCGAAGGCGGGCATGGCCGCGGCATCGCTGCGCATCAGCCGCAGGGCGTGATACAGGAATCCGACGCCCAGGGCCAGCGCGCCCGCCAGGTAGAGCATGCCGCTCATGTGGGTGGCATAGGGCAGCACGCTCACCGCCACCAGCAGCACCGTGTAGAGCAGTACCTGAACGCGGGTGAAATCCACCCCGTGGGTGACGGGCAGCATGGGGATGTTCACCCTGGCATATTCGCTGCGGCGGTGAATGGCCAGGGCCCAGAAGTGCGGCGGGGTCCAGACGAACACGATCAGGAACAGCAGCAGGGCGTGCGGGTCGACCTGGCCGGTCACCGCGGTCCAGCCCAGCACCGGCGGCGCGGCGCCGGCGGCCCCGCCGATGACGATGTTCTGCGGCGTGGCCCGTTTCAGATACAGGGTGTAGATGACGGCATAGCCGATCAGCGACAGAAAGGTCAGCACCGCGGTCAACGGATTGACCAGCAGCCACAGCATGGCCAGCCCCGCACTGCCGAGGGTAAGCGCGAAGTACAGGCAGTTGCGCGGGTTCAGGTGCCCGGTGGGCAGGGGGCGGTTCCGGGTCCGCGCCATGCAGGCATCGACCTTGTGGTCGACCAGGTGGTTGAGCGCGGCGGCCGAGGCCGCGGCCATGCCGATGCCCAGGCTGCCGAAGACCAGCGCATCGAGCGGCACCAGTCCCGGCGTGGCCATGAACATGCCGACCACCGCGGTGAACACGATCAGGGCCACGACCTTGAGCTTGCACAGACCCAGGTAATCACGCCAGGCCGCCCCTTCGGCCTGCAGGCTTGTCAGCACGTTGACGTTTGCCACTTGTCTCTCCCCCGGTGTTGGTTTGCGCCCCGCCATGCAGGCGGTGTCATCATCCTACGTAGGATATCCGCAGCAGACGCTCCAGATCCTCGATCATCCCCGCAGGCTCGGCCTGCAGCGGGTATTCCATCATCAGCTGGCCCAGCGGATCGATCAGATAGACCCGTCCGGCCGCGGGGAACGGCGTCAGTGCAGCCGCCCCCTGCTGCCGCGGCCGCGCGATCTGCATGCCCGGATAGTGCCCCCGGGCCTCGCGCGCCCAGTCGGGCGTGACCGGCTCGGCCAGCAGCAGCAGCCGCTGCACCCGGTCGATGTTCTTGCCCTGCGCCAGCCGCACCTGGCGCAGCTTGTACAGGGTGTTGTAACAGGTCTCGTCGCAGGCGCCACGGTGCAGGTAAACCAGGGTCCAGTCATCGGCCAGCCGCGCCGGGTCGAATGCCTCGCCATCCAGGTCCACCAACCCCTGCAGTTCGACCGGCCGTACCGGCTGGATCAGGGTGCCGTGATTGGCCGAGGCCTTCGGCACCCAGTCACCGGCAAAATTCATCACCCAGGCCACGACCAGCGGCAGGGCAAAGAAAGCAAAAATCAGAACCAGGACCAGACGGCCGCGCCGCGGTGAGGCCGCATCCGCGGGATTGTTCGCCATTGTTCCGGACTCCATCACACCACTCATTCTCTGTCTGCTCCATCTTCGGCGGGCCGCCGTACGGCCCAGTAGAACAGAATCACCAGGGCCAGGGCCAGTGCGAACCACTGCACGGCATAGCCCACATGCCGCGCGGGACCGAACTGCTCCGGGATCGGCGCCCACTGGCGCACGAAACCGTCGGGCTGTGCCGGATCGAGCAGCAGTATCAGCGGCAGCAGACGCACATCCAGCTGCCGGGACTGCAGCTCGAAATCGATCTGCTGCAGCACCTTGGGCCAGCCCGGCGCGCGGGCCTCGCCTTCGCCGAGGCTGAAGGGGTCCTCGGGTGGATAATCGATCATGCCCTCCACCGTGATCACGCCCTCGCTCTGCACCGGCAATGGCGGCAGATCGGCCCGGGTCCGGCCCTGCGGCACCCAGCCCCGGTTGACCAGCACCGCCGCATCCGAGTGGGCCAGGCGCAGCGGTGTGAGCACCTGGTAACCGGCCCGTCCCTGATGCACCCGGTTATCCAGCAGGAACTGGTGCGCCGGATCGTAGCGGCCGCGGACCCAGGCCTGGCGGTAACGCAACGCCGGCTCCAGCGTCGCCGCGGCGTCCAGGCGCAGTGCCGGCTGTTGCGGCCGCTGCTCATACTCCTCCAGCAGCACGCGCTTCTGCTCGGCCCGGTCCAGCTGCCAGAATCCCAGCCCCACCAGCAGGATCAGCAGGGCGGCGACAATCAGGCTGGGCCAGAAGCCGGGGCGGAAGGCGCGGCGCTGCGGCCTCACTCGCCCCGTCCGCGCACCGGCGTGTATACTGGGCCGCCCCGCCGCTGCACCCGCGTGCCAGCGGCCTGGCTTTCATCAAACCCGGCCATACAGGGCGCTTTCATTCCATGCTTCCAAAACTGTTCATCGTACTGGTGCTGCTCGTCATCCTCGGCAGCCTGGCCAGCGGCCTCGTATTTCTGATCAGGGACAGGGGCGGCTCGGACCGCACCATCAAGGCACTGACCTGGCGCATCGGCCTGTCCGTAACCCTGTTCCTGCTGCTGATGCTGGGCTACGCCACCGGGGTGCTGCAGCCCCACGGCGTCTATCCACAGCCGCCCGCGCAGGCCACGGAGGGAAACACCCCCACCCCCGGCAACCGGCCCTGAAACAGCCACGGAATCACACGCAGGCACCAGTAGCCGCCGCGGTCTCTGGATCCCGGCCTGCGCCGGGATGTCGGTTTCCGGAACCTGAAGAAGCAGCATTCAACACATCAACAGGCCTTGGAAATTTTTCCGTGTGATTCCGCGGCCATGATCCCGATCAGTCGCCTCAGAGCCAGTAGACGAATATGAACAGGCCCAGCCAGACCACGTCCACGAAGTGCCAGTACCAGGCCACCGCCTCGAAGGCGAAGTGACGGTCGGGCGTGAAGTGTCCCTTGATACTGCGCAGCATGATGATGGCGAGCATGATGGCACCGATGGTGACATGCATGCCGTGGAAACCCGTGAGCATGTAGAAGGTGGAACCGTACACGCCCGACTCCAGGGTCAGGTTCAGGTCGGAGTAGGCATGGCCGTACTCGTAGGCCTGCAAGCCGATGAAGAGAAAGCCCAGGGCGACGGTGGCGAACAGCCAGCCCACCAGCGGACCACGGTTGTTCTTCTTCAGGGCCCAGTGGGCGAAGGTCACGGTCACGCCGGAGGTCAGCAGGATCAGGGTGTTGATCGCGGGAATACCCCAGGCACCCACGGTCTCGAAGGCCCCGCCCATGGCGCCCGGGCCGTTGGTGGGCCAGGCGGCGGAATATCCCTCCCAGAGCAGCGCATGGGTGCTGGCATCCTCACCGCCCAGCCACGGCACTGACAGTATCCGGGCATAGAACAGGGCGCCGAAGAAGGCGGCGAAGAACATCACCTCGGAGAAGATGAACCAGCCCATGCCCCAGCGGAAGGACTTGTCGACCTGCTCGTTGTACATGTGGGATTCGCTTTCCCGGATCACGGTGCCGAACCAGCCGAACATCATGATCAGCACGATGGCGATGCCGGCGAACATCGTGCTCAGCCCGATATCCGAGCCGTTGAGGTGCATCGCAAAGCCGACCACCAGAGTGGTCAGACCCACGGACCCCACCAGCGGCCAGTGACTGCCGTGGGGGACATAGTAGCCGCCATGTGCTTCACTCATACCTCAATCCTCTCTGGTTTATTCAGCAAATTGTTTTTTATTACGAGCGTCCGTCGCGGACCCTGTCAGTTCGCCTGCGTGGACGGATGCACCGCCTCCAGCCCCTTCGGCGCGGCCGCCGTACGCGCACCGGTATCAAAGAAGGTATAGGACAGGGTCAGTTCGTTGTGCTTGTCCGACAGTTCCGGATCCACCATGAAGCGCACCGGCATCCAACGCCCCTCGTCGGCGCCGAACTTCTGTTCGGTGAAACAGAAGCACTCGGTCTTGTGGAAGTGCTTTGCCGCCAGCCCCGGCGTGACGCTGGGCACGGCATGCGCGACCACCTCCCTGCCGCTGTTGTTGTGCGCGTAGAATCTGACCGTATAGGCCTTGCCCGGCTGTACCTCCATCTTGTTCACCTCGGGCCGGAACTCCCAGGGCATGCCCTGATTGAGGTTGGCAATGAACTCGACGGTCACGGTCCGGTCACTGTCGACCGGACTTTCCTCCAGCGCCTGCGCCGGCCCGGAAGCGGTCTTGCCGTTGAGGCCGGTGATATCGCAGAACACGTTGTAGAAGGGCACCATGGCAAAGCCGAAGCCGAACATGCCGACGGTCACGAACAGCATGCGGCGCAGGGTTCGCCGGGTGGCCTGCTGGCGCGCGTCCTGCGTACTCATTGCGCGCTTCCCGCCGTGGTCCAGACAAAACCGACGAACACCCCCAGCGCGATCAGCGCCAGGATCAACGCCAGACGGATGTTGCTGCGTTTCTGCTGTGGTGTCTGCTGCGACATTTACACCTCTCGGCGCGGAACCGGCGCGGGCCCCTCTGCCCGCGCCGGCCCTGCCTCACTTGACCTCGGGTGCCGTAGTGAAGCTGTGATACGGCGGCGGCGAGGACAGGGTCCACTCCAGCCCTTCGGGGTTGTCCCATACCTTGTCGGTCGCCTTGGCGCCGCCACGGATGGTGCTGAACACGATATAGGCGAACAGCAGCTGACTCAGACCGAAGGCGAAGCCGCCGATCGAGGAGATCATGTTGAACTCCGCGAACTGGATGGAGTAGTCCGGGATGCGGCGCGGCATGCCGGCCAGTCCCAGGAAGTGCTGCGGGAAGAACAGCACGTTCACCGAGATGGTCGACAGCCAGAAATGCCACTTACCCAGCCGCTCGTTGTACATGTTGCCGGTCCACTTGGGCAGCCAGTAGTAGGCGCCGGCCATGATGGCGAACACCGCACCGGTCACCAGCACATAGTGGAAGTGGGCGACCACGAAGTAGGTGTCGTGGTACTGGAAGTCCACCGGCGCTATGGCCAGCATCAGACCGGAGAAGCCGCCGATGGTGAACATGACCACGAAGCCGAGCGCGAACAGCATCGGCGTCTCGAAGGTCATCGAGCCCCGCCACATGGTCGAGACCCAGTTGAACACCTTCACGCCCGTGGGCACGGCGATCAGCATGGTGGCGTACATGAAGAACAGCTCGCCGGCCAGCGGCATACCCACCGTGAACATGTGGTGCGCCCACACGATGAACGACAGGAAGGCGATGGAGGCCGTGGCGTAGACCATGGAACTGTAGCCGAACAGCGGCTTGCGGGCGAAGGTCGGGATGATCTGCGACACGATGCCGAAGGCCGGCAGGATCATAATGTAGACCTCGGGATGCCCGAAGAACCAGAAGATGTGCTGGAACATGACCGGATCGCCGCCGCCGGCCGCGGTGAAGAAGCTGGTGCCGAAGTACTTGTCGGTCAGCAGCATGGTCACCGCACCCGCCAGCACCGGCATTACCGCGATCAGCAGGTAGGCCGTGATCAGCCAGGTCCAGACGAACAGCGGCATCTTCATCATAGTCATGCCGGGGGCACGCATGTTGAGGATGGTGACCACCACGTTGATCGCACCCATGATGGAGGAGATACCCATGAGGTGGATGGCGAAGATCAGGAACGGGAACGCGTCCCCGGTCTGCAGCACCAGCGGCGGGTAGATGGTCCAGCCGCCGGCCGGCGCGCCGCCTTCCATGAAGAAGGTCGACAGCAGCAGGGTGAAGGCGAAGGGCAGGATCCAGAACGACCAGTTGTTCATGCGCGGCAGCGCCATGTCGGGCGCGCCGATCATCATCGGGATCAGCCAGTTGGCCAGACCCACGAAGGCCGGCATGACCGCGCCGAAGATCATCACCAGCGCATGCATGGTGGTCAGTGAGTTGAAGAACATGGGGTTGACGAACTGCAGCCCCGGCTCGAACAGCTCGGCGCGGATCGCCATGGCCATGGCACCGCCGATGAAGAACATCAGCAGCGAGAACAGCAGGTAGAGGGTGCCGATGTCCTTGTGGTTGGTGGTGAACAGCCAGCGCGACAGGCCCCGGGCCGGCCCGTGATCGTCGTGTGCCTCGTGTGCGGTTGCGGTAGTCATCTGCTCTCTCCTCCTCAGGAATCCGTCAGCCGGGCCGCCTTGATATCGGCCGGTTGCACCACATCGCCGGTATCATTACCCCAGGCGTTTCGCTCATAGGTAATCACTGCCGCGAGATCGGCATCGCTGAGCTGGCCACCGAAGGCCGCCATGGCGGTGCCGGCAGAGCCGTTGAGCACGATATCGATATGGCCCGCGACCGGGCCGGTTGTGATGGCGCCGCCCTTGAGCGCCGGGAAAGCCCCAGGGAGTCCCTCGCCGTTCGCCATGTGGCAGGCCACGCAGTTGGACTTGTAGACCTCCTCACCGCGCGCCATCAACTCATCCCTGCCCCATTCGCGCCCGGATTCAGCGGCCGCGGCCACCTGGCCCTGCTTCTGCTCGGCCACCCACTGGTCATACTCGGCCCGCTCCTTGGCCACCACCACGATGGGCATGAAGCCGTGGTCCTTGCCGCACAACTCGGCGCACTGGCCGCGGTAGACGCCGGGCTCGTCGATGCGGAACCACATCTCGTTGACGAAGCCGGGAATGGCATCCTTCTTCATGCCGAGTTCCGGCACCCACCAGGCATGGATCACATCGCTGGCGGTGATCAGCAGGCGCACCTTACTGTCCACCGGCACCACGACCGGGTTGTCCACTTCCAGCAGATAATTCTCGTTCTTGGCGGCCTTGTTGAAGATCTCGTCCCTGGGCGTGGACAGGGTACTGAAGAAGCCGATCCCCTCGTCCAGATACTCGTACTGCCACTTCCACTGATACCCGGTGACCTTGATGCTCACATCCGAGTTACTGGTGTCCTCCATGGCGATCAACGCCTTGGTGGCCGGGAAGGCCATGCCGACCAGGATCAGGAAGGGGATGATGGTCCAGAGGATCTCGATGGTGGTGCTTTCATGGAACTGGGCCGCGACCGCGCCTTTGCTCTTGCGGTGCTTGATGATGGAGTAGAACATCACCCCGAACACCACCACGCCGATGGCGACACAGATCCACAGAATCAGCATGTGCAGGCTGTAGGCCTCGTTGGCGATCGGGCTCACACCGACAGGCAGATTCAACCCCCATTCCGCCGTCGCGCTGCCGGCGGCCGCCATCAGGCCAGCCCCGGCAAGCAGCCGACGCCCCCTCAGTTTCATACTCGCTGACATGCCCCTTCTCTCCTTTGGTCCAGATGCATTGTTTCTTGTGTGATTCTGATTCTCAGCACTCAGGCCGGCGCCGGGAGACGGATCCAGTCGCGCAGATCCGCCGCCAGCCGATCGCGTTCCTGATCGTTCAGGCAGTGCCCGACCTCCTGGGTCTGACCATGGCTGCGGATCAGCAACCGGCTGGGGTACCCGGGCCGGGCGGCGCGCGCCAACTCCACCCGGGCCCAGCCGCGGGGAAAGTGGATGATCTCCCGGCAACGGCGGCGTCCGCGTTCGATGGCGACCGTATCCCCCTCGATCCGGATCACCTCGCGTTCGCTCGACCGCAACGCCCCGAGATACAGCCCGGTGGCCAGCACCAGCATCTCCAGGCCGGCGAAGGGCAGAACCAGCCACAACCCCTGAATCCAGAAGCCCAGGGCTATACTCATCGAGACCAGGAAGATGCCGCAGAAGACGAGCACCGACCCCCGCCACGTCAATGAACAGTTGGGCCGGATCAGGACATAACACTCCGCCAGATTGGCGTCACACTGCGCTGCTACCACCTCGCCCTCTTGGAATGCAGCCTGCTTTATATAAGTTTTATTGCATCCGCCTGTGTTTTGACGCACAGACTGTGTTATTTCACCTGTTCCGGATGCTACCCGATGCACCTGCACGGCGCAAGCAAACTCGCTCCAGCAGCAGCATAAAACTTTGCGATAACAGGCTATTGTAAAATCTATATACAAACTATTATAAATTTATAATATTAGCCGTTCTCTAATATTGCATGACAAGGACGAAACTTCCGACGACTCCCTCCACACAATAAAGGGAGTTTATTGCGTGCTATGTAGTCGTCGACATATCTAACAGTATCTGTAAGGCAGACTGACATAACTCGCATTGAGCCGCCGGATTGAAACGCCGTTCGACTGACGCAGCCGATTACAGGGAGGAAGGATTCAGGTACTGCGCCGCCGCCCTCGGATCGACGGTTTCGGCGTAATGCGGCAGGCATCCCAGGCAGGGCGCATCGAGTCGTGCCGTCAGCGTGGCGAGATTCGCCTCGGGCTGGTCCATGTCCGGATCGATCCGGTTCGCTATCCAGCCAAGCAGTGGAAGTGCGTCGGCCCCGATCGCCTGGGCAGTCAGCAGGGCATGATTGATGCAGCCCAGGCGCAGCCCCACCACCAGTATGACGCCGGCCTGCAGTTGCCGCGCCAGATCGGCGACCTCTTCGGTGTCGGTCAGCGGCACGCGCCAGCCGCCCACGCCCTCGACCACCAGCACATCACACTGAGTGGCCAGGTCACGGGCCGTCGCGACGATCTCCGGCAGCGGAATCCGCACGCCGGCCCGGGCCGCGGCGATGTGCGGCGCGATGGGAGGGGCAAAGGCACAGGGATTGACCCGGTCGTAGGGCAGCAGGGTCGAGGCCGCCGACTGCAGTGCCAGCGCATCGCTGTTGCGCAGACCGTCCGGCGTCATCTCACAGCCGGAGGCGACCGGCTTCATTGCCAGCACCTGCCGTCCCCGTGCCCGCAGGGCATGGATCAGCGCGGTACTGGCAAAGGTCTTGCCGCAGCCGGTATCGGTGCCGGTGACGAAGAGTATCCGACCCATCCGGTCTCAACGCCCCTTCAGGACATCGAGCGGCACCCGCACCTCGTCACCGCTGCGCTGCTGCCGCACCCCGGTCGGCGCCCAGGCATGTCCGTAGATCACTTCGTAGCTCAGCGGCAGAACGCCGTCGCGACGGCGCGACTCATACGCCTGTTCGAAGGCCCGCCAGCGCGCCCGGCCGGTGAGGCCCCGCGCGCGTCCACGGGTGACATTGTGCGCACCCAGTTCCTTGATCTCCCGCACCAGCGTGGGCAGTTCCCGGTAGGTCAGGGTGAGCATCTCCATGTCCATCACCGGCTCGGCCAGACCGGCCCGCACCAGCGCATCGCCGATATCATGCAGGTCGATGAAGCGGTTGGTATGCGAATGGCCGTCGACCTCGGCCCAACTCTCGCGCAGTTCCCTGAGCGTGTCGGGGCCGAAGGTGGTGAAGAACAGCGCCCCGCCGGGACGCAGCACTCGCCGGAACTCGGCGAAGGCGCGATCCAGGCTGTTGCACCACTGCAGGGTGAGATTGGAGACCAGCAGATCCACCGAGGCATCGGCCAGCGGCAGTTGCTCGGCATCGCCGCAGACCAGCCGCGGCCGCCGCCACCAGCCGGCGCTGCGGCGGGTGCGCGCCAGCATGGCCTCGGCCAGGTCCAGTGCCACCACCCGGCTGGTGCGGTAACGCTTGAGCAGCCCGCGGGTGATCTGCCCGGTGCCGGCGCCGAGATCCAGCGTCCACTGCGGCTCCAGCCGGGTCAGCTCCAGCCGCTCGAGCAAGCGCTCGCCAACCTCGCGCTGCAGGACCGCGACGCCGTCATAGCTGTCCGCCGCCCGGTTGAAGGCGAGGCGGACCTGGCGCTTGTCCAGTTGTTGCTGCGGTTTATCCATCAAATCGGTTTCTGTACACAAACTTCGTAGGTCGGGTTAGCCCACAGGGCGTAACCCGATGTTGCCGCCGTCTGTGTCGGGTTACGCTGCGCTAACCCGACCTACGGAGCGGCGGTACATGAGTGCATCACCCGGCAACCCGCGCCAACCATTCATTGAATGGGGCCGGATGCGACAGGAAGGGCGCATGGCCGGCGCCCTCGATCCGCGTCACCGACTCCGGCCCGGTCAGGCCGGCCAGGGCATCCGCCGTCGCTGCCGGCACCAGCGCATCCGCCGTCCCCAGCAGCCAGTGCACCGGCACACCGCACCCGGCGGCCGCCGGGCGTGCGTCCGTGTGCGCCAGCTGTTCGAGCCCCTGCACCAGCGCGTCGGTCGCCGGCGGGAGCCCCCCTGCCGTCCGACGCAGGCTGCGCAGGACCTCGCGCCGGCCGCCCCCCTGGGCAACCAGCGCGAGAAACCGTCTCCAGGTCGCGCCGGGGTCACTCTCCACGCCGGCGGCAAAGGCCTCGAACACCTCCGGCGTCATCCCCGGCCAGTCCGGACGCTGCACGAAACAGGGATTGCAGCCCACCAGGCCCAGCCGGTCAAACCAGGCCGGGCGCAGTGCGGAGAGCTGCAGCGCCAGCAGACCGCCCAGCGACCAGCCGACCCAGCACGCCGGCGGCTCCAGTACCGCCTCCAGTGCCGGGATCAGCGCACCGGCCTCCAGTCGGGTCGCAGCGCGACTGCGGCCATGCCCGGGCAGATCCGCCCGGATCACCCGGAAGCGGTCACGCAGGGAACCGACCAGCCCATCCCACACCTCCAGCCGCAGCCCCCAGCCGTGCAACAGCACCAGGTCCGGACCCTCGCCTTCGATCTCCAGATGCAACGCACTAACCTTTTATTACCGAGCCGAGCGCGTCCAGCAGCCGGTCGACCTGAGCCTCCTCATGCGCGGCGGAGAAACTGACGCGCAGCCGGGCCGCGCCCTCGGGCACCGTGGGCGGACGAATGGCCGGCACCAGGATGCCGGCGTCTTCCAGCGCCTCGCTCAGGCGGGTCGCCGCACCGGTATCACCGATCAGCAGCGGCTGGATGGGGGTAGCGGAGGCCATCAGCGGCAGGCCCAGCTGTTCCGCGCCGGTGCGGAAGCGCCCGATCAGGGCCTGCAGCCGCTCCCGTCGCCAGCCCTCCTCGCGGCACAGCCGCAACGCCGCGAGCGCCGCCTCGGCCACGGCAGCCGGCGGTGCCGTGGTGTAGACATAGCTGCGCGCCTGCTGGATCAGGGTCTCGATCAGATCCTCGCTGCCGGCGACGAAGGCGCCGAAGGTGCCCAGCGCCTTGCCCAGGGTGCCCATCAGGATGACGTCATTGCCCGGGGTTATGCCCGCCTGTGCCAGGCTGCCGCGCCCCTGCTCGCCGCGCACGCCCAGGCCGTGGGCATCGTCAAGCAGCAGCCAGGCGGCGTGGGTCCGGGCCAGGGCCTGCAGTTCAACCACCGGGGCGAGGTCGCCGTCCATGCTGAACACACCGTCGCTGGCGATCAGCCGCTCCCCCGCCGGGGCCGCGGCCAGGCGCCGCTGCAGGTCCTGCATGTCGAGATGGGCATAGCGCACCAGCCGGGCGCCGCTGATGCGCGCCCCGTCGAGCAGGGAGGCATGATTGAGCCGGTCCTGGAACAACCGCCCGGGCAGTGCAGCCATCACCCCGAGGTTGGCCATGTAGCCGGTGGAGAACAGCAGGGCACGCGGCGCCCCGACGAAATCGGCCAGTGCTTCTTCCAGGGCATGATGGGCCGCGGTGTGCCCGGCCAGCAGATGGGCCGCGCCGCTGCCGACGCCCCAGCGCTGCGCGCCGGCCTGCAGGGCCGCGACCACCTGCGGATGCGCCGCCAGGCCGAGATAGTCGTTGCTGCAGAAACTCAGGCAGTCGCGGCCGTCAATGCGGCGCCCGGGCAGTTGCGGGGATGCGGCGATGCGGCGGCTGCGGTAGAGGCCGTCGCGGCGGCGCTGCTCGAGGGCGGTGCGCAGGTCCTTCACCGGGACGGCCCGGTTCAGACCGGGCGCAGGCCCAGCCGCTCGAACAGTCGGCGATCGTGGTCAGCGTCCGGGTTGCCGGTGGTCAGCAGCTTCTCGCCGTAGAAGATGGAATTGGCCCCGGCCAGAAAGCACAGCGCCTGCAGTTCGTCGCTCATGGCCTCGCGCCCGGCGGACAGGCGCACGTGCGATTTCGGCATCAGGATGCGCGCCACGGCGATATTGCGCACGAAGTCGAAGGGATCCAGCTCCTCGACCTCGGCCAGTGGCGTGCCCTCGACCTTGACCAGCAGATTGATGGGCACGCTCTCGGGGTGGCGCGGCAGGTTCGCCAGTTCCTGCAGCAGACCGGCCTGGTCGGCCTGGTCCTCGCCCATGCCGACGATGCCGCCGGCGCAGACATGGATGCCGGCGTCGCGGACATGACCCAGGGTCTCCAGCCGATCCTGATAGGTGCGGGTGGAGATGATCTCGCCATAGAACTCCGGCGAGGTGTCCAGGTTGTGATTGTAGTAATCGAGCCCGGCCTCCTTCAGACGCGCCGTCTGGGCCTCGGTCAGCATGCCCAGGGTCACGCAGGTCTCCAGCCCTTCGGCCTTCACCGCGCGGATCATGTCCAGCACCGGCTCCAGATCCTTGTCGCGCGGTCGGCGCCAGGCCGCGCCCATGCAGAAACGGCTCGCGCCCCTGGCGCGGGCGGCGCGGGCGGCCTCGACCACCTGCTCCAACGGCAGCAGTCGCTCGACTTCGAGCTCGGTCTTGTAATGGGCGCTCTGGGGACAGTAGGCGCAATCCTCGGGACAGGCGCCGGTCTTGATGGACAGCAGGGTGCTGACCTGCACCTCACCGGGATCGAAGTGCGCACGATGGACCTGCTGGGCTTCGAAGATCAGGTCATTGAAGGGGCGCGCGAACAGGGCCAGGATTTCGTCCCGGGTCCAGTCGTGGCGCAGGCCGTCGTCACCGGCGGCTATTTCGAGCGCCGGCTGGCCGCTCATTCCTGTGGCTCCGCCAGGATCTCCATGTCCTCCCAGGACTCGCGGCGGATACGGGCCAGGTCGCGCAGGGTCAGCGGCAGCAGGATGGCGGCGCCGACGGCCCAGGCAATGAGGTAGTAGTTCAGGTTGACCGGCAGAAACATGGCCACGGCCACGAAGAAGCCGGTCACGCCGTAGAACCGGTAGGCGGCCTGCTGGGTGTAGTGGCCGACCTTCTCGTTCGGGTGATGCCGGTTCATGCAGTAGACGAACATGGACGCCCCCAGCCAGAAGATCATCAGCGGGAAGGGCGCCAGCAGGGAAATGATGTTGCCGTAATTGAACGCGGCCGCGCTGAAGCGCGCGCTGCGGGCCGTCACCAGGTGAGTGGCAGTGGTCGCGGTCTCGGACATGGGGCTGGATTCCGGTATACTGAACTGATCGAAAGGCCCGGAATCATCGCCTTTCCCACCCCGATTGTCAACCGGCAGGGACGCCATATGGTTAACAACTGGTGGAATTTCATACAATTCCGGCTATTCCCACCGACCTGCATCCTGTGTCATCGACCCGGGACCGGCGAGCTTGACCTGTGTGCCGGCTGCCGGGCCGAACTGCCGCGCCCCGGGCCGGCCTGTCGCCGCTGCGCCGAGCCGCTGGCCAGCGATGCCGGATGGGTATGCGGACGCTGCCAGCGTCGACCGCCGGCCTTCGACCGTACGCTCACCCTGTTCCGCTACGCCGCCCCGGTCGACCGCCTGATTCTGGATCTCAAGCACCACCGCCGCCTGGCCAATGCCCGGCTGCTGGGCCGGTTGCTGCACATGGCTGCCGCGGACTGGCCCGCCTGCGACCTGCTGGTCCCCGTGCCGCTGCATCCGCGCCGCCAGTGGCGGCGTGGTTTCAATCAGTCGCTGGAAATCGCGCGCTTCGCAGGCAGTGCTCTGGGCGTACCGATCGACACCCGCCGCTGCCGGCGGGTGCGCCGTACCGCTGCCCAGGCGGAGCTTTCCGCCGCGGCCCGGCGGGACAACATGCGCGGCGCCTTCACCGTCACCGGGGACTGGACCGGGCAGCATGTCGCCATCATCGACGATGTAATGACGACCGGCGCCACGGCCGGGGAGCTGGCGCGGGCGCTCAAGGCGCGCGGGGCGGCGGAAGTCCAGGTGTGGGTATGCGCGCGGGCGGGAATACCTGGATGAGGCGGACCTTTTACCCCCTCACCCTGCCCCCCCCGCAGGGGAGAGGGGATGTCGTTGGCCGCGGTTACTGCGGCCGGTCCTCCCAGGCAACCAGATCCCGGTAGCCGTGCCACATGGCCAGGCCCAGCCAGGGGAAGACCACCACCAGGGCGACGAAGGCGGTCAGCGCCGACAGCGCGAACAGGCCCGTGATCAGGGCGGCCCACAGCAGCAGCGGCCGGGGATTGTCCCGGAACGCCTTGAAGCTGATAGCGATGGCATCCACCAGCGAGCAGTGCCGGTCCAGCAGCACCGGCAGGGTCACCAGGCTGAGCGAGAACACCGCCAGCGCCAGCACTGCCCCGGCCACCAGCAGGCCGGCCAGGGACACGATGCCGGCGGCGCTGGACAGGAACGCCAGCAGCATCTGGTCGACACTGCCCAGCACCCCGGCACTGCCGACGTTCAGCACCCCGAGCCACAGCCAGATGTAGCTGGCCCAGACATTGAACAGCACGATCAACAGACCCGCGAACAGCCACAACGGCCACCCCAGACGCATCAACGCATCCAGGCCGGCAGCGTGGCCGACCGCCTCGCCGGTCTCCAGCCGCCGGGCCAGTTCATTGACCCCCACCGACAGCACCGGCGCAACCAGCAGAAAGCCCGTGACCAGGGAAAAGCTCAGCCAGGGCCGGGACCAGGTCAGCCACACCGAGACCAGCCCGACCAGGGCCACGATCAGCCCGTCGATCAGCGCCACCGGGGCACGGCGCAGATCCTGCCATCCCTGCGCCAGCCAGTGGAAGGGCTGGCGTATGTCGATGCGGTTGATCGGCGGGGTATCGCTGTCCAGGGTCTCCTTCGGCTGGATTTCCCGGATGTCCTCGGGGTAGAGACGATTGAGCAGTCCGGCCATACCTGCCTCCTTCGCCCGTCTGGGCGCTCAGAATTCTCTGCCGTTCCCGTTTTATCTAGTTCGTCGGGGACCGGATTTCAAGCCGGGAAAATCCAGGGATTCCCGGCCAGCAACCACAGGCAGATTCATCTTGATTTGAAGGCGAATCAGGCAGAAAAAACCGACTGTCGGCGGCCGGTCAGGGCAGGTCGGTGGGTTTACCACCCTGCTGCTGCACCGCCCGCCGCGCCCGGCGCCGGCGATCACGGGCGGCATGCCGGCGGCGCTGCCAGACCTCGGCCCCGCCCAGGGTGGCGAGATAGCCCAGCACCGCAGCGGGTATGGCCACCATCAGACTGCCCAGCGCGGTGCAGGACAGGTCGATCATGGCCTCGCCCAGCCAGTCGGTATGGCTGATGACCCGTTCCAGCCAGTCGCCGAAGACGTATTCGCCCAACTCGTGAAAGGCCAGGTACAGCGGGGTCATGGTCAGCGGGTTGCTGACC
>PABG01000026.1 GCA_002699185.1 Gammaproteobacteria bacterium
CGGGATGATATTGAGTGACTGAGCGCTGATAGTGGATGGATCCTTCTGAATCGAATGCAACCGGCCGGGACCTGCCCGGCGCGCACTAACGACTGCGGTGATTGTTTCCCCGCCGACTCCGCGTATAATACACCACCTGCGTCCTGCCCCGCAGGACGCGGACAGCGTCGCTCCCTTCGTCTAGTGGCCTAGGACACCGGCCTCTCACGCCGGTAACAGGGGTTCGAAACCCCTAGGGAGCGCCATCTTCCCTCAATAAGTGGCGGCCTCGTTGAGCTCCTGCATCACCTCGTTGACCGAGCCTTCCGCCGTGTCCACCAGACAGACCAGATTGCCCACGCTGCACACCGTGCCCTGCGCGGCGCGCACAATCCAGCCGCGCGGCGGCGTCCAGCCGCGCATCTGGGTGAACATCGACAGCTGATCGGCATTGCCCTGCACGATGCGCTTGTACTCCAGCGCGAAGCGCGCCAGGTGTTCCATCTGTGGCTGATCCAGCAGGCCGTAGCCTTCCACGAAGGCGCCATCGTCGCGGAACTGGCAGATGGCATTGACCCCGTCCAGCGCAAGTAATCGCTTGAGCATGAGCCCCCCTACGCCGACAAAGCGTCAAAGGCCGCTTCGTAATCGGCCTGGTCATTCTGCAGCACCACACCGCAGTTGCCGCGGGCGACCGCCGACCAGTCGAAGCCGATCATGGTGAAACCCTCGATGGGATAGAAACCGGACTGGCCGGTCGTCTTCTCCCAGCCTCTGGCCTGCATGGTGGCGATGGCGGTATTGGCCACCAGCACATGGGCCAGCAGATCAAGCACCTCGGCATCCAGATTGCTGCCTTCAGCAATATTGTGCTCAGCCAGCTCGCCGCGGTCATTGAAACAAAAGGCGGCCAGGGCGCCATTGAGCTGCATCAGTTTGCTCAGATCGTTCATGCCTTCCCCTCGCATGTTATTGGTTTGTGATCGGCAATCAGACAGCGATCAGATGAGATCGTCCGTGGCATCAGCCAGCGCAGTACTCATGTGACTCATAACCTCGTTGAGCGAGCCGCTGGTGTTGTCCATGAAACAGAAGACGTTGTAGAGCACGCAGACCGTGAAGCGCGGCCCCTTCACCACCCAGCCGCGGGATGGATCAACGCCGGTATTGGCACGAAAACTCGCCAGGATGTCGGTCTGCATGTGCACGCCCATGGTGGTGGCCCGGCACATGATCGAGGCCATACGGGCATATTCCTCGGTCAGCTGGCCCTTGTAGGAGAAGCGGTCACCGCGATAGGAATATTCACCCGCAGCAATCACGCCCGGCATCTCGGCCAGATCGGCTACCAGAGACATGTCACCTCCCTCTCGCTTGTGTTGTAGTTTTACTTGTACTTGTACTTGTGTTTTCTCACACAGGTTGTGTGATTTCACCTCCCTGTTTACACAAAAACGTCGAAAGTGTCACGGTTGCGGTGCAACGCGGCTTCTGCTAACAATGTATCCTTTAGCTGTTTCACTGACCTGCATGCACCCCGTCGATGCCGATCTTCCCCGCGCCGGCCTTCTGCGTCGCCTCGCCGCCATCCTGTATGACAGCCTGCTGGCCGGCGCCGTGCTGTTCCTGGCCGCAGCGCTGGTACTGCCGCTGACCGGCGGCGAGGCGGTCGCCGCCGGCAATCCGCTGTTCACGGCCTACCTGTTCCTGGTGCTGTTCCTGTTCTTCGCCTGGTTCTGGATCCACGGCGGCCAGACGCTGGGCATGCGCGCCTGGCGACTGCGGGTGCAGAGGCGGGACGGTCACCCCATCAGCTGGGGTCAGGCCATGCTGCGTTACCTGATGGCCTGGGTGTCACTGCTGGCCGCTGGAGCGGGCTATCTGTGGCTGTTGCTGGATCGGGAGCGCAACACCTGGCACGACCGTTTCTCGGAAACCGTGATCGTCGTCCTGCCGAAGAAGCACTGATGGGTCGGCGCCCGGACCCGGGCAACGCAAGGCCCCCGCGGCCCGCCCGCCACTCACCCGCCCACACGCCGCAACTGAATCGCCCCCCAGACCAGGAACAGCAACGGCGGGGCCAGCACGCTCAACAGCGGCGGCAGACCATAGACCTGCCCGCTATGGCTCAGGGTCTGGCTCAGCAGGTAATACCCCAGCCCCACCAGCACTCCGACCAGCAGCCGCTGACCGGCGCCCCGATCCCGCAACGGACCGAACACGAAAGGCACCGCCAGAAACAGCATCACCAGCGAGGTGAAGGGTGCGACCAGCCGCTGCCACAGGGCCAGTTCGTAGCGGGCGGTCTCGAGCGCGTTCTGACGCCGGTACTCGACATAGCGATACAGATCGCGTGCCGACAGGCTGCCGGGCTCGATCATGACGACGTTCAGCAACGCCGGATCGAGCAATGTCTCCAGCTGCAGCCGGCTCTCCTGCACCAGCTGCAGCCGCCCTTCCCCGATACGGCCGCCGGCCACGCCCTGCAGGTGCCAGCGGCCGTCGGCATGCTCGGCCGTACGGGCGCGATAGGCCGATGCCAGCCGACCATCCTCACCCAACTGGAATACCTCGAGGCTGCCCAGGCGGCCATCGGGGTGAACCTCACGGATGCGGATGAACAGATTCCCGTCCCGGGCCCAGAAGCCGTAGGGGCTGAAATGGGTGATGCGCTGACTCTGGGCCTGGCTGCGCTGCTGCTGCGCCATCCGATCGGCCGCCGGCGCGATCCACTCGCCGATGCCGCCGGCCAGCACCAGCAGTACCAGGCCGGCCTTCATCACGCCCAGCAGGATCCGTCCCACCGAGACGCCGGCGGCACGGATCGCCACCAGTTCGTGCCCGGCGGCCAGATTGCCCAGCCCCAGCAGGGTGCCGAGCAGGGCCGCCATCGGAAACAGTTCATGGATGCGCCCGGGCACACTCAACCCCAGGTAGATCAGCACGTCGCCCAGACCGTAGCTGCCACGGCCGATGTCCTGGATCTCGTTGATGAAACCGAAGAAGAGGTCGACTGCCAGCAGCACCAGCAGCGCCAGCAGACTGGCGAGGATCACCACCCGCCCGAGATAGCGATCCAGCACCTTCATGCCGATGCCCTCCGGGGCAGGCGCGGCCGCATCCGCCGGAACAGCCACCCCGCCGCAGCCAGTGGCAGCAGGTGCACCCACCACAGACCGATCAGCCCCGGGAGCTGGCCCTTCTCCAGCCACATCCGGGCCGTGCCCAGCAGGTTGTAATAGATGATGAACAGCAGAATGGCGAGGAACAGCCGGGCATAGCGCCCCTGCCGGGGACTGGTGCGGCTGAGCGGCACGGCCAGTATCAGCAGTACCACCACGGCCAGCGGCAGGGCGATGCGCCAGTGCAGTTCGGCCAGTTCCCGCGGGCCGCCCCCGGCCAGCAGCTCACCGGTCGGCACCGCATCCTGCTTGAGGCGGACCTCGGGCCGGGCGTCCTGATCCATGCGGATACCGTGGCGTTCGAATTCAAGCACCCGGAACACCGGATCCCCGGGAAAACCCTGGTAGCGCTGGCCGTCCTCCAGCACCAGGTAGCGCACGCCGGTATCCGGATCACGCTCGGGCCGGGCCCTGGCGGCAGTCACCAGCATGGGGGGATCGGTCTGCAGATTGCGCACGAACACCTGCCTGAGGTGACTGGCGTCGGCGGCGACCTCGCGCGCATAGAGCACAAGGCGTCCACCCCGTGCCTCCTGGAAGCGCCCGGCGCTGACCGCCTCGATGGTAGCCCGGTGCTCGGCATCGGCCTCGACCCGGTAGGCCAGTTCCGCCGTGCGCGGCACCACCAGCAGGGTGAACAGCAGCAGGACGCCGGCAACCAGCCCGGCCAGCACCAGCAACGGGCGGTACAGCCGGCGATACCCCACGCCGCATGCCGCCAGCGCGGTCATTTCACTGTCCCGATACAAGCGCCCGAGCGCGAGCACCACCCCGAGATAGAGCGACAGCGGCACCAGGGTGGCGAGATAGGCCACTGATTTCAGCCCGATCAGGGTGAGGATCATACTGCCGGCCAGCTCGCCGGCCGCCGCCTCGCCCAGGTAGCGCACCAGGCGGTTGGTGACCACGATGGCCCACAGCACCAGCATCACCGCCAGCCAGTTGGCAATGACCTCCTTGAGCAGGTAGCGATCGAGGACTGACAGCATCAGGCGGCGTCGGAAGAACCGGTTGGACCCGGTGTAAATTCACATCGCTTCCAGTAGACTTGGCCGGATCGGTACGGCAGCGATGCGCGTGCCCGCATCATACCGCCATCGCGGCCTGCCCGGCCAGCGAGCACAACCCAGTGGAGTCGAGCATGGATTTCAGCGTCAAGAGCGGCAGTCCCGAAAAACAGCGCACCGCCTGCCTGGTGGTGGGCGTATATGAGTCCCGGCGGCTGTCTCCGGCGGCCGTCAGCCTGGACCAGGCCGCCGGCGGCTATCTGAAGAACGTCCTCAAGCGCGGCGACATGGACGGCAGGTGCGGCCAGACCCTGCTGCTGCACGACGTGCCCGGCACCGCCTGCCAGCGCCTGCTGCTGGTCGGCTGCGGCCAGGAGCGTGAACTCGATACGGCCAAATACCGCAGCGCGGTGGCGGCCGCCGCGCAGCGCCTGAACGAGACCGGGGCCTCTGACGCGGTCAGCTACCTGGCCGACCTGCACGTCAAGGGCCGGGACATGCACTGGAAGCTGCGCCAGATCGTCGAAGCGACCGAGGCCGCACTCTATGTCTTCGACCAGCTGAAAAGTGAAAAGGACAAGGTCCGCCGTCCCCTGCGCAAGCTTGCCCTGGGCGTGACCGACAAGAAAGACGCCGCGAACGCCCAGGCCGCCATCACCGAGGGCCAGGCCATCGCCGCCGGCGTGCGGCTGGCGCGCGAACTGGGCAACCTGCCCGGCAACATCTGCACCCCGACCTATCTCGGCGACCAGGCCCGCGAACTGGCGAAGGGCAACCGCAGGGTCAAGGCCACGGTACTGGACCGCAAGGACATGGAGAAGCTCGGCATGGGCGCCCTGCTGGCGGTGGCCCGCGGCACCGACGAACCGCCCAAACTGATCACTCTGGAATACCAGGGCGGGAAGAAGGGCGACAAGCCGGTGGTGCTGGTGGGCAAGGGCGTGACCTTCGACACCGGCGGCATCTCGCTCAAGCCCGGCGCGGCCATGGACGAGATGAAGTTCGACATGTGCGGCGCGGCGAGCGTGCTCGGCACCCTGGCCGCGGTGATCCGGATGGAACTGCCGCTCAACGTGGTCGGCATCATCCCCGCCACCGACAACATGCCCAGCGGCAAGGCGATCAAGCCGGGCGACATCGTCACCAGCCTGTCCGGCCAGACCATCGAGATCCTCAACACAGACGCCGAGGGCCGGCTGATCCTGTGCGATGCCCTGACCTACGCCGAGCGCTTCGACCCGGACGCGGTGATCGACATCGCCACCCTCACCGGTGCCTGTGTCATCGCCCTGGGCAGCCACGCCGCCGGCCTGCTGAGCAACCAGCCGTCGCTGGCGCACGACCTGCTGCGGGCCGGCGAGGCCGCCTCCGACCGTGCCTGGCAAATGCCGCTGTGGGACGACTACCAGAGCCAGCTCGACAGCAACTTCGCCGACATGGCCAACATCGGCGGCCGCGAGGCCGGCACCATCACCGCCGCCTGCTTCCTGTCACGGTTCACGAAGAAATATCACTGGGCCCATCTGGACATCGCCGGCGTGGCCTGGAAACAGGGCAAGGAAAAGGGCGCCACCGGCCGCCCGGTGCCATTGCTCACCCAGTATCTACTGGATCGTTGCGGCGGCAAATAACGCAGAGGACGCAGAGGCGCAGAGAAATTGATTTTTAAACCCGTCATTACGAGCGAAGCGTGGCAATCTCGTAATGCGAAATCAATCGCTTGGAGATTGCCACGTCGCTTCGCTCCTCGCAATGACGGAATTAGGTACCCGAAGATGCCGGAAACGGGCCGCGGCCCTTATTCCGGCCTACGTGATGCGGGGAATAACTCTGAGGCGCGGAGACACAAAGGTTCTTTTAACTTTATTTCCTTTGCGCCTCCGCGTCTCTGCGTCCTTTGCGTTACTCTAACCAGCCGTTACAACAGCCATGACCCGCATCGACTTCTACATCCTGCCCCAGACCGCCGAACGCGAACGCGCCCTGTTCGCCTGCAGGCTGGCGGAGAAGGCCTGGCTGCAGGACTACCGCATCTACATCCACACCGGCTCCGCGGCCGCGGCGCGGGAACTGGACGAACTGCTGTGGACCTTCCGCGCCGGCAGCTTCCTGCCCCATGCGCTGGCCGACGCCGACCCCGGAGAGTTTCCGCCACCGGTCCTGGTCGGCCATGACCGCGAGCCGGAGACCCACACCGATCTGCTGATCAATCTGGCGCCGGAGGTCCCGACCTTCTTCAGCCGCTTCGCCCGCCTGGCCGAGGTCCTCGACCAGCAGCCCGAGCGGCTCGCCGGCGGGCGCGAGCGCTACCGTTTCTACCAGGAGCGCGGCTACCCCCTGCACTCGCACAAGCTGTAAGGCGGTCCTGTTTCCCGATGGCGAGTTCAACGCAGAGGTCGCAGAGGCATTTATGCCCTATGGGTACAGAGGCGCAAAGGAGATAAATTTTATAAAAATCTCTGCGTCTCCGCGTCTTTGCGACCTTTGCGTTCTCGCCGCCAAGGGCAAGAAACACCGCCCCGCCACCTGACCCGCCCAGGTGAGTTCGTAGGCCGGGATTAGCGCAGCGTTCCCGGCGCGGACAAACGCCGGAAACGGACCTTCGGCCCTTATTCCGGCCTACGACTGATCCCGGGCTCCTGACCCCTGCGCCCCGGACAGGTATAATCCCGCCTTTGCCCGCAACGGCCCGGAGACGTCGGATCCATGGACAAGACCTACAGCCCCCACGCCATCGAGCAGCGCTGGTACCAGACCTGGGAGGACAAGGGTTACTTCGCCCCCAGCGGCCAGGGTGCGCCCTTCTGCATCATGATCCCGCCGCCCAACGTCACCGGCAGCCTGCACATGGGCCACGCCTTCCAGGACACCATCATGGATGCCCTGACCCGCTTCCACCGCATGCGCGGCGACAACACCCTGTGGCAGGCCGGCTCGGATCACGCCGGCATCGCCACCCAGATGGTGGTCGAGCGCCAACTCAATGCCGAAGGCAGGACGCGCCACGACCTGGGCCGCGAGGCCTTCATCGAGCGTATCTGGGAATGGAAGAATGAATCCGGCAACACCATCACCCGGCAGCTGCGGCGCATGGGCGCCTCGCTGGACTGGTCGCGCGAGCGCTTCACCATGGATGAAGGGCTGTCGGAGGCCGTGCGCGAGGTGTTCGTGCAGCTCTATGAGGACGGCCTGATCTACCGCGGCCAGCGGCTGGTGAACTGGGACCCGGTGCTGCACACCGCCGTCTCCGACCTGGAGGTCATCTCCGAGGAGGAGCAGGGCCATATGTGGCACATGCGCTACCCGCTGGCCGACGCTGCACAGGGACGTGCGAGTGCCGCGGGAGGCAGGACGCCGGGAGCGGCCGGCAAGGACTACGTCATCGTCGCCACCACCCGGCCGGAGACCATGCTCGGCGATGCCGCCGTGGCCGTGCACCCGGAGGACGAACGCTACCGCAACCTCATCGGCAAGACCATTGCCCTGCCGCTGACCGGCCGCGAGATCCCCATCATCGCCGACGACTATGTCGACCCCGAGTTCGGCAGCGGCTGCGTGAAGATCACCCCGGCGCACGACTTCAACGACTACGAGGTCGGCCGCCGCCACGACCTGCCCCTGATCAACATCTTCACCGTCGATGCGGCCATCAATGACAACGGCCCGGAGAAATACCGCGGCCTGGATCGCTATGAGGCGCGCGACGCCATCATCCATGACCTGAAGGAGCTCGGTCTGCTGGAGAAGATCGACGACCACAAACTGATGGTCCCGCGCGGCGACCGCTCCGGCGTGGTCATCGAGCCCTATCTCACCGATCAGTGGTTCGTGGATCTCACCCGCGATACCCAGGCCGACGGCCGCCCCGGCGGCCGGGCGCGCATCACCCTGCCGGCCATCGAGGCGGTGGAGTCCGGGCGCATCCGCTTCGTGCCGGACAACTGGAAGAACACCTATTATGAGTGGATGCGCAACATCCAGGACTGGTGCATCTCGCGCCAGATCTGGTGGGGCCACCGCATCCCCTGCTGGTACGACGAGGCCGGCAACGGCTATGTCGCCCGCAGCGAGGCGGAGGTGCGGGAGAAGTACAAGCTCGAGGACGACGTGGCGCTGGAGCAGGACAGCGACGTGCTGGACACCTGGTTCTCCTCGGCACTCTGGCCCTTCTCCACCCTGGGCTGGCCCGAGCGCACCGAGGCGCTGGAAACCTGGTACCCGACCAGCGTGCTGGTGACCGGCTTCGACATCATCTTCTTCTGGGTCGCGCGCATGGTGATGATGGGCCAGTACTTCATGAATGATGTCCCCTTCCGCGAGGTCTACATCCACGGCCTGGTGCGCGATGCCCACGGCCAGAAGATGTCCAAGTCCAAGGGCAATGTGCTCGATCCCATCGACCTCATCGACGGCATCGAACTCGACGCCCTGGTGGAGAAGCGCACCCGCGGCCTGATGCAGCCGCAGATGGCGAAAAAGATCGAACAGCAGACCCGCAGGGACTTCCCCGACGGCATCCCCGCCTTCGGCACCGACGCCCTGCGCTTCACCTTCGCCGCACTCGCCTCCACCGGCCGCGACATCAACTTCGACCTCGGCCGCATCGAGGGCTACCGCAACTTCTGCAACAAACTGTGGAATGCCGCCCGCTATGTCCTGATGAACACCGAGGACCGGGACTGCGGTCAGCTGGAGGAGAAGGAAGTCGAGCTGACCGTGGCCGACCGCTGGATCCTGGCCCGGCTGCAGCAGGCGGAGCGGGAGGTCATCGAATCGATCCAGACCTACCGGCTGGACCATGCCGCCCAGGCCATCTACGAGTTCACCTGGAACGAATACTGCGACTGGTATCTGGAACTGTCCAAGCCGGTGCTGACCAACCCGGACAGCCCCGCCGCCCGCCAGCGCGGCACCCGCCGCACCCTGGTACAGGTGCTGGAGACCCTGCTGCGCCTGGCCCACCCGTTGATGCCCTTCATCACCGAGGAGATCTGGCAGCGGGTCGCGCCGCTGGCCGGGGCCACCGGCGAGACCGTCATGCGCCAGCCCTTCCCCGCACCCGATGACAGCCTGATGGATCAGGCGGCCATCGCTGACATGGACTGGGTGATGCAGTTCATCCTGGGCGTGCGCAAGATCCGCTCCGGCTATGACATCAAGCCCTCGCAGCCGCTGCCGGTGGTGCTGGAGAACAGTTCGGATGAGGACCGCGCCCGACTGGCGGCCAACCGTCACTACCTCGAGTTCCTGGCCCGGACCGAGTCCATCACCCTGCTCGCACCCGACGCCGAACCGCCCGAGGCCGCCACCGCCCTGGTCGGCGAGATGAAGGTGCTCATCCCGCTGGCCGGGCTCATTGACAAGGCCGCCGAACTGGAACGCCTGACCAAGGAAATCTCGAAAAAAGAGCAGGATCTGGAACGCGTCTCGAAAAAGCTCGAGAATGAGAGCTTCGTCAGCAAGGCCCCCGAGGCAGTGGTGCAGAAGGAGCGCGAAAAGGCAGAAGAAACTCGAACTGCGCTCGCCAACCTTATGGCACAGAAAGAAAAAATCGCTTCACTCTGAACCCTTCCCCGACCCGCGGCCAGCGCCGCGGGACCCGCCACGCCAGCGTGGTGTCGATTCAAGATTCAAGGGACTCCGTCCGCTATTTACTCCTGTCTGTGTAAGTATCGACCTACGGGTTGCATTATCAATCAGATATCTCGTATTCTTCACAGGCACAGGGAGGAGTACCCGCTAACAAGCGGCACAAGGAAGGAAACACAGGTTCCCCACGGATCTGGACGCGTGCAGTAAGGGGGGTGTCCGGGGAGCCCGATAACAAAAACTGGCAAAGGAAACCCGATGCCAACCGTTCTGATTGTCGACGATCAGTCAGAAAGCCGCACCACGCTGACCGAGCTGGCACACACCTTCCAGCATCAGATGCGTGTAGAGGCCTTCCTGAATCCGCATGAGGCCATTCGCTGGCTGACCTGGCATGCGGCCGACCTGGTGATCACCCGCTATGATCTGCCGGAGATCACCGGCGTGGAATTCATCCGCCGGGTCCGGGAACTTCCCAACTGCGCCCACCTCCCCCTGATCATCCTCACCGAATTCAACGACAAGTACGCCCGCTACTCCGCCCTCGATGCCGGCGCCACCGACTCCCTGATCGAACCCATCGACCATGTCGAATGCCGGGTGCGCTGCCGCAACCTGCTCACCCAGTTCCATCAGCACAAGATCATCCGCGACCGCAACCACTGGTTGGAGAAGCAGGTCTCCGAGGCCACCAGCGCCATCCGGGTACGCGAGCAGGAAACCCTGCTGCGACTGGCGAAGGCCGGCGAGTACCGTGACGAGGAAACCGGCAACCACGTCATCCGCATGGCCAAGTACGCCCGGCTGATCGCCGAGGAACTGGGCCTGTCGCGCGAGGACTGCGAGATCATCGAACTGGCCGCCCCCATGCACGACATCGGCAAGATCGGCATCCCCGACGAGATCCTGCTCAAGCCGGGCAGGCTGCCGCACGCCGAGTTCGAGATCATGAAGCAGCACACGGTCATCGGCTACGAGATCCTCAAGGACAGTCCCTCCCAGTTCCTGCAGATGGGCGCGGTCATCGCCCTGGGCCATCACGAGAAGTTCAACGGCACCGGCTATCCCAACGGCCTGCGCGGCGACGAAATCCCGCTGGCGGCACGCATCGTGGCCGTGGCCGACGTCTACGATGCCCTGACCTCGCGCCGCCCCTACAAGCAGGCCTGGACCCCGCGCGAGGCGATCAGCTTCATGGACCAGCACTGCGGCACCCATTTCGATCCCCGCTGCCTGGAGGCCTTCCACGCCCGCCAGGATCAGGTCGGCAAGATCCAGTACCTGCTCGCCGACCCCTGCGAGGACGACCAGACCCGCTTCTCGCAGTCCGACTCGGCCTGATCCCGCCTCACCCCCCCCGGCGTTGTGTCGACGCCTGTATCACTTGGGTATACTCCCCCTGAACGGCAGCCAGGATGGGTTGCGCTGCGCTCCACCCATCCTGCTCACTACCCCAACAGCGCAGGGCAGGGACTCCATGAACCGTTACCTAGGCGAGACCGACTTCCACCATGACGCTCACGAGCGCCTGGGTGTATTGATCACCAACCTGGGCACCCCGACGGCCCCGACACCCCGGGCCGTGCGCAAATACCTGGCCGAGTTCCTGTGGGACCCGCGCGTGGTGGAGGTGCCGCGGCCGCTGTGGTGGCTGATCCTGCACGGCGTGATCCTGCGCATCCGCCCGGGCAGGGTGGCCCATGCCTATGCCTCGGTGTGGGAGGAGGACGGCTCGCCGCTGC
>PABG01000027.1 GCA_002699185.1 Gammaproteobacteria bacterium
AGTGCCGGCGGTACTGAGTGCCGACACCTGTAATATTCTGCCTGGTGGAGGGGGGAGGATTCGAACCTCCGAAGGCTGAGCCAGCAGATTTACAGTCTGCCCCCTTTGGCCGCTCGGGAACCCCTCCAAAACGAAGCAGCGTATTTTGGTTAAGTCACCCGCCGGTGTCAACTCCCGATGCCGATCAAGCGAATAATTTATCCGGAAAAATCCGTGACCGGCCGGAGCGCCTTTGCTAGCATGCCGCGAGGGGTCTGCCGGGGCCTCGCCGGCTGCGCCGGCGGCCGCGGCCGATCTCTGCCCGGGCTCGGCAGCCTGATTAAAGTTTTCAATAAAAATCAGACATATACCAACCAAGATACCAATCTGGGGACAGCATGAAGGTCACGATTTACGGTTCCGGCTATGTGGGCCTGGTCACCGGCGCCTGCCTGGCAGAGGTGGGCAACGAGGTTCTGTGCGTCGATATCGATCCGGGCAAGATCGAGCGGCTGCAACGGGGGGAGATACCCATCTACGAACCCGGCCTGGAGCGGATGGTGGCGGAGAACAGCAGGGCCGGCCGGCTGCGCTTCACCCTGGATCCGGCCGAGGGCGTCGCCCATGGCCTGTTCCAGTTCATCGCCGTGGGCACGCCGCCCGATGAGGACGGGTCGGCCGACCTGCAGCACGTGCTGGCGGTGGCCGGCGCGATCGGCGAGCAGCTGCAGGAATACCGTATCGTGGTCAACAAGTCGACCGTGCCGGTCGGCACCGCCGACCGGGTGCGGGAACGCATCGGCCAGGCCCTGGCCGGGCGCGGGGCCCAGGTCGAATTCGACGTGGTCTCCAACCCGGAATTCCTCAAGGAAGGCGCGGCCATCAATGATTTCATGCGCCCGGACCGGATCGTGGTCGGCACCGACAACCCGCGCACCGCGGAACTGCTGCGCGCCCTGTATGCCCCCTTCAACCGCAATCACGACCGCCTGCTGGCCATGGACATCCGCTCGGCCGAGCTGACCAAATACGCCGCCAATGCCATCCTGGCCACCAAGATCAGCTTCATGAACGAACTGTCCAACCTGGCCGAACGGCTGGGCGCGGACATCGAGCAGGTGCGCGTGGGCATCGGCTCGGACCCGCGCATCGGCTACCAGTTCATCTACCCGGGCGCCGGCTACGGCGGCTCCTGTTTCCCCAAGGATGTCAAGGCATTGGAGCGCACGGCGCGGGACTGCGGCTACCATGCCGAACTGCTCGGCGCGGTGGAGAACGTCAACGAGCGCCAGAAGCAGGTCCCCTTCACCAAGCTCCAGCAGCACTTCGGCGATCTCGGCGGCCGGACCATCGCCCTGTGGGGCCTGGCCTTCAAGCCCAACACCGACGACATGCGTGAGGCCTCCAGCCGGGTACTGATGGAGGCCCTGTGGGCGGCCGGGGCGCGGGTCCGGGCCTATGACCCGGTGGCGATGGAGGAATGCGGCCGCATCTACGGCGAGCGCGGGGATCTGGTGCTGTGCGAGTCGGCCCTGGCCGCCGTGGACGGGGCCGACGCCCTGGTGGTGATCACCGAGTGGAAGGAGTTCCGCAGCCCGGATTTCTTCCAGATCCGCGACACCCTGCGCCAACCGGTGATCGTCGACGGCCGCAATATCTACGACCCGGCCCAGATGGCCGCCATGGGCTACACCTACTACTCCATCGGCCGGGAGCCGCGCCAGCCGGGCTGAGGCCGCCCCCTCACATGTGGCGGCTGAACTCCCCGAGCTCGATGCCGTCCATCTGCTCGAACAGGGCCTCAGCGTCCACATGCACCAGGCGCTCGTGATCGCCGGCATCGAAATAGATGTCCGGCTGCTCGGCCAGGTGCCGGTCGACCAGAGTGCGCAGCCCATAGGCCGGCCCCAGCGCCGGCATCGCCCCCAGTTCACAGTCCTCGAACAGCGAAGCCAGTTCCGGCTCATCGGCCAGTTCCACGTGCCGGTGCAGATGCGCGTCCAGTGCCTGCAGATCCAGCCGGTGAGTGGCGGGAATGAGCGCCATCAGGTAGCCCTGATCGTCGTGCAGGATCACGGGTTTGGCCAGACAGTCGCCGGGGATGTGGGCCTGCGCCGCCGTCTCCAGGCTGCTCATGGTGGGCGGATGGGTCAGCAACTCATAGGGAATCTCATGCTCGGTCAGATAACGGCTGACATGCTGTGCCATGGCCATGGGATGTCCTCCATGCAACACTCCTGATTCACCCTGAGTATAGACCTTCCGCGAAGGCATGCCCCTCTACAGATAGCGGGTCCGGTAACGCAGCGGCGTGCGCGACAGGCGTTCGATGTCGCCCACGTGCAGACCGTACCGACCGCCCGGCTGCTCCTGGAAATACAGCTTCAACGTCTCGGCCACCACGGGGAAGGCCAGCTTGTCCCAGGGCACATTGTCGCGGTCGAACAGGGCCGCCTCGAGGCTCTCCTGCCCGGCGCTGAAATCCGGGGTCAGCAGCCGGCCGCGGAACAGCATGTAGACCTGGTCGATATGCGGCAGATTGAACACGGCGTAGAGGGCATCCAGCTCGACCCTGGCGTTGGCCTCCTCCAGGGTCTCACGCGCCGCCGCCTGCTGGGTGGTCTCGCCCAGCTCCATGAACCCGGCCGGCAGGGTCCACAGGCCGTGGCGCGGCTCGATGGCGCGCCGGCACAGCAGCACCCGACCCTCCCACTCGGCAATGCAGCCGGCAACGATGTTCGGGTTCTGATAATGTATGGTGCGGCAGCTGTCGCAGACATAGCGCGGCCGGTCGTCACCCTCCGGTATCTGCAGGCTGACCGGTGCGGCGCATTCACTGCAGAATTTCATCGCGGCTCCCGGGGCCGGACATGCATATCGTCATCCTGATCATCGTCGTCGTTGCCCTGCTGTTCGGCCCGCAACTCTGGGTCCAGTGGGTCATGCGCCGCCACAGCGCCGAGCGCGAGGACTTCCCCGGCACCGGCGGCGAGTTCGCCCGCCACCTGCTGCAGCGGCTGCAGCTGGATCAGGTCGGCGTGGAGGAAACCGAGCGCGGCGATCACTACGACCCCGTCAGCCGGACCGTGCGCCTGAGTCCGGACAACTTCAACGGCCGCTCGCTCACGGCGGTGGTGGTGGCCGCGCACGAGGTCGGCCACGCCATCCAGCACGCCGGCAACTACCGCTGGCTGAGCCTGCGCCACCGGCTGGTGCCGCTGGCCAACTCCGCCCAGCAGCTGGGCAATCTGCTGTTCTTCGGCATCCCGGTCATCGCGGTGCTGACCCGCGCGCCCTCCAGCGGCCTGCTGCTGCTCGTCGGCGCCCTGCTCAGCTTCGGCGCCGCGGCCCTGGTGCATCTGATCACCCTGCCGGTGGAGTTCGATGCCAGCTTCAACCGCGCCCTGCCGCTGCTCAAGGCCGGGCGCTATATCCCCGCGCCCGATCAGCGGGCCGCGCACAGCATTCTGCGCGCGGCGGCCATGACCTATGTGGCCGCCTCCTTCGCCAGTCTGCTCAACCTGTGGCGCTGGCTGCGGGTGCTGCGGCGGGCCTGAGCAAACATAAACCTGCCTACCCTGTAGGTTGGGCTGAACAGAGTGAAGCCCAACAAAGTCCCGCCGACCCGCTGTTGGGCTTCGCTCCGCTCAGCCCAACCTACATGCTACTTCAGCCCCAGTCCGCCACCAGGCTGATCTTGCCCATGGCGCGGCCGGATTCGAGCAGGGCATGGGCCTGCGCGACCTCGGAGAAGCCGAAACGCTGATTGTGGATCAGCGGCCGGACCCGGCCGCTGTCGATCAGCCCGCCGACCTCGCGCAGAATGTTGCCGTGCGCGGCCTTGTCGTAATCGTGCAGCATGTTGATGAGCATGAACACGGTGTGCAGGCTCAGGCTCTTCTGGAAGGCCGGTTTGATGTCCAGGGTGGAACGCCCCGCGATGGTCACCACCCGGCCCTTCAACGCGGCGGCCTCGATGGACTGGTCCAGCGCCGGCTGGCCCACGGTATCGAACACCAGGTCGAAGCCGCGCCCGCCGGTGCAGCGCTCGACATACTGATCCACTGTCTCCTGGCGATAGTCGATCACGCAGTCCGCGCCCAGCTGCCGCGCCTGCTCGCGCTTGGCCGCCTCGCTGGCCGTGGCCGCGACCCGCGCGCCGCGCCAGCGCGCCAGCTGCACGGCCATGTGGCCGACGCCGCCGGTGCCGCCGTGGACCAGAACGTTTTCATCCGCCTGCACCCGGCCCTTCTCGATGATCGCCTCCCAGGCGGTGATCGCCACCAGCGGCACCACCGCGGCATCCTCCAGCGACAGACCGGCCGGTTTGGGCGCCAGCAGTTCGGCGTCGGCCAGCATGTATTCGGCCAGCGCCCCCGGCCGCCCCTGCAGGCCGCCGGCGCAGCCGTAGACCTCGGCGCCCGGGCGAAAGGCGGTCACGTCCGGGCCGACCGCCTCCACCACCCCGGCGACATCGGCGTGCAGCACGGCGGGGAAATCCGGCCCCACCGGCACGTCGCCGCGGCGGATCTTGCAGTCGACCGGATTGACGCTGCTCGCGGCGACGCGGATCAGCACCTGCCCCCGGCCCGGCTCGGGCCGCGGCAGTTCAGCCGGTTCAAACACCTCCGGACCGCCGAAGCGGTTGATGACATAGGCGCGCATCCTTACCTCCCTGCATCGCAAATAGCAATCAGAACCCGATGCACTAAGCTTAACGTCTAAAACCGCGACAAGCACGAGGAGGACTCATGATCGGCAGGAAGAACATTGTCTTCGGCTTTCTCTATCTGGTCCTGACCGCCGCGCTGGGACCCTACATGGTCAACGAGGTCATCCCCGGCGTAGGCGAGGCCGGCGCGACCAAGCAGCAGAGCATGTCGGAACTGCAGTTGATGGCCAGCAACGATTTCGAGAGGGACCTGGAGCCCATGGACGCCGACGCCATCGCCCGCAGCAACACCCAGGCATTACTGGACCTGAACCGCATGCTGCAGAGCGAGGCGCAACTCGACGAGATCAAGGGCGGACCGCACACCCATGGCAACCTGGAATCCGTGCTCAACATCCTGGCCGGTCTGACCCTGCTGTTTCTCACCGTTCCGGTCTGGTGGAAACAGGCCATCAGCTGGGCCTTCATCCTGGGCGCCCTGCTGCACTCGGGCATGCTGTACCTGGGTGTGATCTTCGGCCAGGGCTGGGCCATGCAGGTGCTCGGCACCGGCATTGGCCCGCTGCTGGTGCTGCTCGGCCTGCTGCTGGCGGGAATTGCCGCCGCGGTCGGCTTCAGTCGCGAGCCGGTACGCGACGACTGACGCCCTGCCTTGCCTGGGCCTGCTCCCCGGCCAGCGCCTCACGCCGCGCCGGACGCAGACGGTCGCCCCACTGGTAGGCCACCAGGCCGGCCAGCACCACGCTCACGCCCAGCAGCATGCGCGGCGTGAGCGTCTCGTCGTTGAACAGGGTGCCCAGCAGCAGGGCGAGTACCGGCGTGATCAGCGGGATCAGCGCCAGTCGGGTCGCGGCCAGGTGCTTGAGCGCATAGTAGTAGAGCATGAAGCCGAGCACCGAGCCCATCAGCGCCAGATACAGGATCGACAGCAGGGCGCGCTCACTCACCCCCGTCGGCAGGCCGCCGTCGGCCAGCCCCCAGGTCAGGGCATACAGGGGCGCGGCCACCAGCAGCCCGCCGCCGGTCTGGGACAGCGGATGCAACCCGGCGTCGATGCGCTTGATCCAGATGGCACTGGCCGAGTGCAGCACCACCGCCAGGGTCACGCCGGCAATGCCGTAGACCGCCTGGTCGCCGAGACCGCCACCGACCTCGAAGATGACGCCAAGGCCGCTCACCCCCAGCAGCATGCCCAGCAGTCGCCCGGGCGTGAAGGCACTCTCCTCCAGCCAGAGTGCCGCCATCAGGCCGGTGACGATGGGCGCCAGCCCGAACACCACCGAGATCAGCCCCGAGGGGATGAACTGCGCCGACCAGTACACCGACAGCATGGCGGTATAGATGCTCATGCCTGCGGCCAGATAGGCATACCAGGCGCGGCGGTGGCGCGGCAGGGGGATGCTCAGCGCCCCCATCAGGGCCAGGCACAGCAGCGCGCCCAGCAGCATGCGCGCGGTCACGCCGAACAGAAAACCGCCGCCCTCCCCGCTCCACTGGATGGCGAGCGGCGTGGTCGACCAGATCAATATCACCCCGAGATAAGCCGCCGGCACGGACATTTTTTCTTCTCCCAAAACGAAAAAGGCCACAGGGTGAGCTGTGGCCTTCGGAACAGTGGTGCTGATATTCAGTACAATCTAATACCGGTTCCTCCAGCCAATGGACGCCATGCAGCGCAGCCAGACCGCGTTGCGATGGACGTTCAGCAGGAAGAAGCGATTCAAATTCATGTTGGGGAGTGTGCCAGCATTCCGGTCCCGGGGTCAACGTTCATTCGTAGGGCGGGGTTGCGCTGATACGATGGATGCTCAGGTCCG
Source organism: Gammaproteobacteria bacterium (assembly GCA_002699185.1). Taxonomy (GTDB): domain Bacteria; phylum Pseudomonadota; class Gammaproteobacteria; order Thiohalobacterales; family Thiohalobacteraceae; genus Thiohalobacter. Next base: position 6,469 of record PABG01000027.1, read on the forward strand.
CGCCCATGTATTCCTGTTCCTGTGTCAGGCGCAGACCGACCATCATCCGGATCAGACCATAGACCAGGAAGCCGCCGATCAGGGCGATGCCCACACCCCCCAGGGTGCCGATCAGCTGCACCGGCAGGCTGACTCCGCCCAGACCGCCCAGCGCGGTGCTGCCGAAGATGCCGGCGGCGATGCCGCCCCAGGCGCCGCACAGGCCGTGCAGCGGCCAGACGCCGAGCACGTCATCGATCTTCCAGCGGTTCTGGGTCAGGGTGAAGGTCCAGACGAACAGGGCACCGGCAACCGCACCGGTGGCCAGCGCCCCGAGCGGATGCATGAGATCGGAACCGGCGCAGATGGCCACCAGCCCGGCCAGCGGACCGTTGTGCACGAAGCCCGGGTCGTTGCGGCCCACGAACAGCGCCGCCAGCACGCCACCGACCATGGCCATGAGTGAGTTCACCGCCACCAGGCCACTGACCGCCTCCACGGTCTGGGCCGACATCACGTTGAAGCCGAACCAGCCCACAGTGAGGATCCAGGCGCCCAGGGCCAGGAAGGGGATGCTGGAGGGCGGATGCGCATACATCTCCCCGTTTCTGCCGTAGCGGCCGTGGCGCGGCCCCAGCAGCAGTACCGCGGTCAGCGCCAGCCAGCCGCCCATGGCATGCACCACCACCGAGCCGGCGAAGTCATGGAAGCCGACGCCGAAGCGCTGCTCCAGCCAGCCCTGCACCCCGAAGTTGCCGTTCCAGACCAGCCCCTCGAACAGGGGATAGATGAGCGCCACCAGCACGAAGGTCGCACCCAGCTGCGGATAGAAGCGCGCACGCTCCGCGATGCCGCCGGAGATGATGGCCGGAATGGCCGCGGCGAAGGTGAGCAGGAAGAAGAACTTCACCAGCTCGTAGCCGTTGTTGAAGGTCAGCGCCTCGGCCGGGTCGAGAAAACCCAGCCCGTAGGCCACGCCGAACCCGATAAAGAAGTAGGCGATCGTCGACACGGCGAAGTCGCTGATGATCTTGACCAGGGCATTGACCTGGTTCTTCTCACGCACCGTACCCACCTCGAGGAAGGCGAAGCCTGCATGCATGGCCAGCACCATGATGGCGCCGAGCAGGATGAAGAGTACGTCGGTTCCCGACTGAAATGCTTCCATTGTGTCCCCTCGCGCACTGTCGTTGTTCGAATTGCGCCACAAGGAAGCAGTATTCGTGCCCGTAGAAAAACGTCATTGAAAACAGGCTGATGAGAAACACCAGCCGCTCGGGGCAGCCATAAATGCACATACCTGGTGCATGGCTGCACCAGATCGCACCCGAATGAGGCGGGCTCGACAGGGCAGTTGCGCGCCCGCCCGGGACCGACAGACCCGTGAAGCCCCGGATACGGAGAAACGGGGCAGTGTATGTCCCATTGCGGTGCAGGCTGCGGGCGCCGGGGTCTGACAGTAGAATGCAGGGACAGAACGTACAACACACCGCCGGGCGGAGAAGCGCGCCTGATGTCATTCCCCGATCTGCTGTTCCAGCCCCGTCTGCTGCTGGCCCTGCTGGCCTTCATTCTGGTCAGCAGCCTGTTCGCGCTGGCCGAACTGCGGCTGGAACCGCATTACCGCCAGAACCCGGCCACCGCCTGGATCGCCGGCCGCATCTTCGTCCCGCTGGCCGAGGTGCTGGCGCTGCTGGTCTTCCTGCTCATTGCCTACCCCGTGCCCTACGGCCTGGCCGCGGAACCGGGGATTCTGGAACTGCTCAGTGCGGACGGCCGCATCACCGATCTGATCAATCTGTTGTTCCTGCTCAGCCTGCTGCTGCCGCTGCTGCCGGGACTCGGGCGGCTGCCGGGCGTGGTACTGCTGGCCCAGGCCCTGGCGGCCACGGCGCTGCTGTTTCACTGGCTCGCTGCAGGGCTGCAGGTGGAAGCGAGTCTCGCGCCCGGCTGGCTTCCGCTGGGACTGATCCTGCTCTGGGCCTGGGCCGGCCAGCGGCTGGCACGCCGGCTGTCACCGATGCAGGGGGAGGGTCTCACCCCGGGCAGGATACTGCACTGGCACCTGACCGGGGCGGTGCAGCTGCCGGCGATCCTGATCTACGGTCAGTCGCTGGGACGGCAGCTGGGCTGATTTGCGTACCAACCGGTAAAGAATCGCTGCTTAGATTTTCCCGTCATTCCGCTACCGACCTGCGCCGGGATGACGGATTAGTACTGTAGGTCGGGTTAACGAAGCGTAACCCGACAGGCCGACGGATCGTGTCGTGTCGGGTTACGCCCTGACGGGC
>PABG01000028.1 GCA_002699185.1 Gammaproteobacteria bacterium
CCTGCCGGGCTAACCCGACCTGCCCCTGGATGCCGGTAGACGGGGCATTTACAAGAACAATGTCAACACCCCGGTATAGCCATATAACCGGTTGTGGAAGATCTCGCCGTTGGCGAAGAAGCCCACCAGCGGGAATTCGCCCAGCCGCTCGCGGATGGCGCGCAGCTCGTCGGACTCCTCCCCGAACAGGTTCTTGCCCCGGCCCAGGCAGGAGTAGTAGAGCCCGCCGCGGATGCGGTGCCCGCCGGTGCGTTCCTGGAGATCCCTGAGCATGCGCTCCAGATCCTCCCAGGCCGAGGCACCGTCGCGGCGGCAGAACTGGATCTCCTGGCCCGGCTGCAGCAGGTCGCCGACGGCCAGCAGCTTGTTGCGGGTATCCACCCCGACCAGATTGCGTACCAGGTAGTCGGCGGTGTCGGAGCCCTGCAGCGGCAGACCGGCGAAGATGTAGCCGGCCACCCGGTTGAGGTCGCGGGCCAGGATCTCGCCGATGTCCTCGTAGAACACATCCAGCGCCGGGCGCCCGTCGATGCGGCTGATGACGTTGCGCTCGCACTCGGTGATTTCATGCTTCCCGGCGATGGGAGTGCAGCCCTGGCTCAGACCGGTGACCACCCGGACGCGGTCGGAGAAGACCACGCCGGACAGGCTGCCCTGGACGATGCGGTTGGCGATCTGCGGCTCCTGATCGCGCGAGGAGCTCAGCCCCCCGACCAGAAAGCCGCCCGGCAGGCGCGCGGCCAGGCGTTCGATCAGTTCCGGGCCGGCGGCGTTGCGGGGGTCGCCATGAACGATACCGAGATGCGCGGCACTGCCCGCCAGCCAGTCGTCGAGGGCATCGAGTTCGTTCATCTCCAGCGACTGCAGGGTGGGCAGGATACGGTAGTCCTCCGGGCCGAGGGCGCCGACCATCACCGCCATGGCCGGGGTCTCGTAATACTCGACGCCGGTGGCGCAGATGCCCATGCCGACCGTGCCGACCCAGTCCCGGATGCCGGTCTGTTCGCGGAAATGCTCCAGGATGGAGGGCAGGATGGCGGCGTGCTCGTCGGTGACGTAGAGAAAGCCCAGGTTGGTCTCGGGCGGGATATAGCCGAGCTGGCGCAGGCACTGCTCGGCGGCCTGTTCCCAGTCCGCGCCCGCGCTGTGGCCGTAGCGGAAGATCTCTGTGTCGGCCTGCTTGTGGGGCTGTTCCTTCATGCCGGTTACCGCAGGGTTATGGGTGAGCCGATGCTGCTGAGGGCATTCAGATGATCACCCTTCCCGTCATGTGCCCGCCCGGTTCCCGTCCAACAGGGGGTTGAACAACGCTTCACCCCCCCTCTCCCTTGAGGGATAGGGGTAGGGGTGAGGGGGAAAACAGCCTGATTTACCCCCCTCACCCTGACCCTCTCCCCCGTGCGCGTGGGAGAGGGGATGATGGTCTTGATTGCTGTCGGGGGATTTTCACCCGCCTCACAGGACTGTCCGGACTATTCCGAGACGATTAATTAAGTAAAAAATACACCAGTGTCCGGGTTGAAGCCATCGTCCTACAGCAAAACCCCCGGACATGCCGGGGGTTTGTGCGGTGCGGCGGTACGTTCCCGTCAGCCGCGTCCGGCCAGCATCTGCTCGATGATCGGCGCCAGGATGATCTCCATGGCGAAGCCCATCTTGCCGCCCGGCACCACAATGGTGTTGCGCCGCGACATGAACGACCCTTCCAGCATGTTCAGCAGGTAGGGGAAGTCGACATCGTGCTTCTTCGGATCGCGGAAGCGGATCACCACGAAGGACTCGTCGGCCGTGGGGATGTCGCGGGCGATGAAGGGGTTGGATGTGTCGACCGTCGGCACGCGCTGGAAGTTGATGTCGGTGCGCGAGAACTGCGGGGTGATGTAGTTCACGTAGTCGTGCATGCGGCGCAGGATGGTGTCGACGATGGCCTCGGCGGAGTAGCCGCGCTCGGCCGCGTCGCGATGGATCTTCTGGATCCACTCCAGGTTGACCAGCGGCACCACACCGATCAGCAGATCCACGAACTGGGCCACGTTGGCGTCCTCGGTGACCACGCCGCCGTGCAGGCCTTCGTAGAACAGCAGGTCGGTGCCGGCCGGGATGTCCTCCCAGGGGGTGAATTCGCCCGGCTTCTGACCGTAGGGCGCGGCCTCCTCCTCGCTGTGCAGGTAGTAGCGGCGCTGGCAGGCACCGGTCTCGCCGTAGGTGCGGAAGGTCTCTTCCAGCTTGTCGAAGATGTTGGCCTCGGGGCCGAAGTGGCTGAAATTGCGGTTGCCTTCCGCCTCGGCCTTCTTCATGGCCTCCTTCATGGCCGCGCGGTCGTAGCGGTGGTAGCTGTCGCCCTCGATGACCAGGGGGTTGATGCCCTCGCGGCGGAAGATGTGCTCGAATGCCACCTTGACGGTGGTCGTGCCGGCGCCGGACGAGCCGGTGACCGCGATCACGGGATGCTTTTTGGACATGCTGTTCTCCTCAAGCCAAGGTTTTGAAATCCTGGATCGGCTGCCCGGAGGCGCCGGGCCCGCGCCGCTGGCGCAGGCATAACATCATGATTCATCATATAAATTTATTGCTAACCACGTAGGTCGGGTTAGCGCAGCATAACCCGACAGAGTCCGGGCTCGATGTCGGATTACGCCCTTCGGGCCAATCCGACCTACGGCATTGGCGGGGCCCCGCCAGTTCGGTCAGGGTGCCATTTCCGCCCGTGGAAAAGCCCGGCATCCTACCACAGTCGGCCCCGGTCGGCATCCTTTAGGGGGCAGGCTCATGGGCGCGGTGGTACAGCAGGTCCCATACCCCGTGTCCCAGGCGCTGGCCGCGCTGCTCGAACCGGGTCAGGGGCCGGTCGGCCGGGCGCTCGGCGAACCGCCCCGGTCCGGCCTGATTGCCGAAATCAGGACTGGCCTCCATCACCTCGAGCATCTGTCGGGCATAGTCCTCCCAGTCGGTCGCCAGGTGGAAGATGCCGCCCGGCGCGAGCTTGCGCGCGACCAGGGCGACGAAGTCCGGCTGCAGGATGCGCCGCTTGTGGTGCTTCTTCTTGGGCCAGGGATCGGGGAAGAACAGCAGCACCCGTGCCAGACCCGCATCCGGGATGGCCGTGCGCAGCACCTCGACGGCATCGGCGCAGACGACCCGCACGTTGGTCAGCTCCCGCTCGGCGATCAGACGCAGCAGGTGCCCGACCCCGGGCCGGTGCACCTCGATGCCGATGAAGTCCTGCTCGGGCGTGGCCGCGGCCATGGCGGCCAGGCTGTCGCCGTTGCCGAAGCCGATTTCCAGGGTGCGCGGCGCGGCCCGGCCGAAGACCGCCTCCAGGTCCAGCGGGGCGTCCGGCGCCAGTCCGTAGCGGGGCAGCAGCTCATCCAGCGCCCGTTGCTGGGACGGCGTCAGCCGTCCCTCGCGGCGGACGAAGGAGCGGATGCGGCGGGGGTGGTCGATTGTGGTCATTGGAGTCCTGATAACCCGTCATTGCGATGCCCTGACCCGAAGGGTAGGGTAGCCATAATGAAGCCCGGAGGGCTTCTATGGAGCATAGCGCCGTGGCAATCTCCAGACGATAGGCGTCGCATTATGAGATTGCCACGCTGCGCTCGCAATGACGGACCCGATACATGAGCTGTAGGCCGGGATAAGCGCAGCGTTCCCGGCAACCCGGGCAAATGCCGGAAACGGGCCTATGGCCCTTATTCCGGCCTACGGTGTGCACCTGCCACCTGGAACCTTCATGAACGGCATCGAACTCGACTACCGCGTCTGGCTGGAGCGCGTCCAGAGCCCCGATTTCGGCTGGCAGCTGCTGGTGCTGGTGCTGGCCGGCATCGGCGCCTGGCTGGTGCATCGGGCCATCTATGTGTCGCTGTCCCAGGCACCGGAGGGCCAGGCCGGGCGCCGGCTGCACGAGTTCACCCGCAAGAGCCTGCGGCGCATGCTGTTCCCGCTGAGCATGCTGGTGGGGGTATTCGTCGGCCGCGCGGTGCTGGACAGTATCGACTATCCCGTGGTGGTGCTCGACATCGCCGTGCCGCTGCTGCTGTCGCTGGCCGCCATCCGCCTGCTGGTCTATCTGCTGCGCAAGAGCTTCACACCCAGTCCGGCGGTCAAGGCCTGGGAGAGTCTGGTCAGCACCAGTATCTGGATCCTGGTCGCACTGCACCTGCTGGGCTGGCTGCCCTATGTGCTGCAGGCCATGGACGAGTTCGCCTTCAGCCTGGGCGCGACCCGCATCTCACTGCTCGCGGTGGTGAAGCTGGTGCTGCTGATCGCGCTGCTGTGGGTGATCGCCTTCTGGTTGTCGGCGCTGATCGAGCGGCGCATGACCAGCGCGGCGCATGTCAGCCCCGGTCTGCGGGTGGGGGTGGCCAAGGTCAGCAAGGTGGTGCTGCTCACCCTGGCGCTGCTGGTGGCGCTGGATGCGGTGGGCATCGACCTCACCGCGCTCACCGTGTTCGGCGGCGCGCTCGGCGTGGGCATCGGCTTCGGTCTGCAGCGCATCGCCAGCAACTTCATCAGCGGCTTCATCGTGCTGTTCGACCGCTCCATCAAGCCGGGCGACGTCATCAGCGTGGGCGACAAGTTCGGCTGGGTGCAGGAACTGCGCGCCCGCTACATCGTGGTGCGCGACCGCGACGGCGTGGAGACGCTGATCCCCAACGAGACGCTCATCACCACCGAGGTGATCAACTGGAGCTATTCCGACCGCGATGTGCGCATCAAGATCCCGGTCTCGATCAGCTACGGCGACGACCCGGAACAGGCCATGGCGATCATGCTGGAGGCGGCGCATGTCTCGCCGCGCGTCAAGGACGAGCCGGCGCCCGTGTGTCGGCTGATGGAATTCGGCGACAACGGCATCCTGCTGGAGCTGCGGGTCTGGATCCTCGACCCGGAGAACGGCGTCAACGGCGTGCGCTCGGACGTGAACCTTGATATCTGGCGCCGCTTCAAGGCCGCCGGCATCACCATCCCCTTCCCGCAGCGGGATGTGTATATCAAGTCGGATGTCAGGGGTTCAGGGCAGGGTGGTGTTGAGCCACGGATGAACACGGATTAACACGGATAAAAATAAATCGTCATTGCGAGGATGCCTTGACCCGAAGGGTAAGGTAGGCATGATGAAGCCCGAAGGGATTCTATGCCCGTAGCGACGCGGCAATCTCTTTCCGTCCCCTGTTCCGTTATGAGATTGCCGCGCTTCGCTCGCAATGACATGACCTCAGATCATCCGACCTCACCCGCCTCACCACCACACAAAAAGACCAGCGTCATTGCGAGCGAAGCGAAGCAATCTTCTTCAACGGCAGATGTCTGTATAGAGATCCCGCCATTCAGGATTGGCTTCTGTTATTAAATTCACTTTCGCTTTCCGAGACCCTGCCTTGATCTGCTTCTCGCGGGTGATCGCCTGATACATATCCGTGTGCAACTCGAAATACACCAGATTCGTCAGGTTGTATTTGGCGCTGAAACCCTGCACGAGCTTTTGTTTATGCTGCCATATTCGATGTGGCAGGTTGCTGGTGACGCCGGTATACAGGGTTCCATTCGGCTTGTTTGTCAGGATGTACACAGCGGGTTGCTTGTCCATACGAAATCCTTTTCGTGTGAACCATAAGAATTATACAAGTCCTGTCATTGCGAGGCGCGAAGCGCCGCGGCAATCTCTCTTCGTCTCCTGTGTCGTAACGAGATTGCCGCGCTTCGCTCGCAATGATGGTGTGTCATCAGATCCACTTCTTCACCCGGAACAGCACCAGCAGCCCGATGGCCAGCGCCGCCATGCCGCCCAGCACGACGAAGTAGGAATAGCGCCAGGCCAGTTCGGGCATGTATTCGAAGTTCATGCCGAACACCCCGACGATCACCGTCAGCGGCAGGAAGATGGCCGAGATGACGGTCAGCACCCGCACGATCTCGTTGGTGCGGTGGGCGACGGCGGAGAAGTGCAGCTGCACCAGCGCCTCGACCTCGTTCTGCTGATCGGTGGCGAACTTCATCACCCGGCGGATGTGCTCGAGCAGGTCGTTGTAGCGCACGGCCAGATGGTCGTCGATCTCAATGTCGGTGTTGTCGCGCCACACCGTGATGGCGTCCTCCTGGCCCTCGCACAGCAGTTCCAGCTGGCGCAGCCGGCTGCGGTAGTTCATCAGCGCCAGCCAGTCGTCGAAGGGATGATTGGGGTCGAGCAGGTCGCGCCGCCAGTCTTCCAGCTGCACGGTCAGCGGCTCACGCATGGACAGGAAGCGGTCGACCATGTTGGACAGGATCAGGTGCATCAGCCCCACCGGCCGCAGCGGGACCCGGCCCTGGCGGTTGAGCAGGCGGCCGCGCACGGCCTGAATGGAACGGCTGTCCGCGGGGCGTACGCTGACCAGAACCCGTTCAAACACAAAGAAGGCGCTGGCGCGGCTGGTGAAGCTCTGGTCCCGGTCGGATTCGGGCGCCAGGCTGCGGAACACCACCATCTCGTAGTCGCTGGTGCTGTCGCTGTAGGAGGGGTGCTCGGTGTTCAGACTGTCGCGCTGATGGCCCTCGTGGATGGGAAAGCCGGTCAGGCGGCGGACCTCCTCGGCCCAGGCAGGGTTTTCCTCGCGTACGAAATCCAGCCACACCAGCCCCTCGGTCGGGAGGTGTTCGAGCCGCTCGAGCGGCTCCACCTCGCTGCGGGAACGGATGTGCAGGATGTTCACGGCCGCGCCGGCAGCGGACTCAGAAGAAGGTGCCGTCGATGGGCGAGGAGGCGCTGGCGAAGCGCTTGCGCGGGATGCGTCCCGCCCGGTACGCCTCGCGCCCGGCCTCGATGGCCTTCTTCATGGCCGAGGCCATGAGCACGGGATCGTTGGCCCCGGCGATGGCGGTGTTCATGAGCACGCCGTCGCAGCCCAACTCCAGGGCGATGGCGGCATCCGAGGCGGTGCCCACGCCGGCATCGACCAGGATGGGCACGCTGGCGTTCTCGACGATGGTGAGGATGTTGTAGGGATTGCGGATGCCCAGTCCCGAGCCGATGGGCGCGGCCAGCGGCATCACCGCGACACAGCCCATCTCCTCGAAGCGCCTGGCGATGATGGGGTCGTCGTTGGTGTACACCATCACCTCGAAACCGTCCTTTATAAGGGTGTCGGCGGCCTCCAGGGTCTGGATGATGTCAGGGAACAGGGTCTTCTCGTCGCCCAGCACCTCCAGCTTGACCAGGTTGTGGCCGTCCAGCAGCTCGCGCGCCAGACGGCAGGTGCGCACCGCATCCTCGGCGGTGTAGCAGCCGGCGGTGTTGGGCAGATAGGTGTAGCGGTCCGGCGGCAGCACCTCGAGCAGATTGGGCTCATTCGGATCCTGGCCGATGTTGGTGCGGCGGATGGCCACGGTGATGATCTCCGCGCCGCTGGCCTCGACCGCCTGCCGGGTCTGCTCCAGATCCCGGTACTTGCCGGTCCCGACCAGCAGGCGGGATTTGTAGCTGCGTCCGGCAACGATCAGCGGATCGTCGGTCGGCTGAATTTCCTGCAGGGGGGTGGACATCTGTGTCTCCTGATGTGTACGTCATTGCGAACGCAGCGCGGCAGTCTTTTTCCGTCTGCTGCGTCGTTACGAGACTGTAGGCCGGAATAAGGGCCGCACGGCCCGTTTCCGGCATTGCCGGGGTGTCTGCCGCCGGGAACGCTGCGCTTATCCCGGCCTACAGCATTGCGTCTATGCGCCTTTGCGTTGAATACGGTAAAACAACAAACCTCAACCACCGCCGATGGCGCGCACGATCTCGACCCGGTCGCCCGGCTGGAAGCGGTGCTCGGCGAATTCGCTGCGCGGCAGGATCTCGCGATTGACCTCAACCGCCAGGCGCTGGCCATTCAGCCCCAGTTCCTCGATGAGTTGCGCGGCGGTGAGATCTTCGGCAATCTCACGCGCTTCGCCGTTGAGCATGATCTGCATAGAGTGTGATTCCAGACCGGATTCGGTGCAACCGCCCGATTCAAGTGAGATTTACGGCGATTCTACAACAAATCCGGCCGTTGCGCGGCAGGGCCGGACAGCGGAGACCTCATGAGCAGCGAAGACCTCATTTCCATCGAGGCGGCCGTCACGCTGGACGGCCTGTTCCGGGAGCGGGTGCGGCGCTCGCCCGAGGCGCCGGCCTATCGCTATTTCTCCCGTGACGCCCAGGCCTGGCGCAGCCTGAGCTGGCGCGACATGGGCATGCGGGTGGCCCGCTGGCAGCAGGCGCTGGCCGCCGAGGGCTTCAGCCCCGGCGACCGGGTGGCCATCCTGCTGCGCAACGGCCCCGACTGGGCCGCCTTCGACATCGCTGCGCTCAGCCTGGGGCTGGTGGTGGTGCCGCTGTATGTCGACGACCGCCCCGACAACGCCGCCTACATCCTCAACGACGCCTGGTGCCGGCTGCTGGTGGTGCAGTCGGCCGGGCACTGGCGGCGGCTGGACGCGGCCCTGAGCAGGGCCGGGCAGCTCACGCGGGTGGTGATCCTGGAGGGCGAGGTGGAGGACGCGGAAGGGGGGCGCCTGGCCGCCCTGCACGACTGGCTGCCGGCCGATGCCGAACCCCTGCCGGCTTCCGGCCACGACGGCCAGGCCCTGGCCTCCATCGTCTACACCTCCGGCACCACCGGCCGGCCCAAGGGCGTGATGCTCAGCCACCACAACATGCTGTCGGTGGCGCATGCCGTGCTGACCATGATCGACGTCTATCAGGAGGACGAGTTCGTCTCCTTCCTGCCGCTGTCGCACACCCTGGAGCGCACCGGCGGCTACTACCTGCCCATGATGGCGGGTGCGACCGTCAGCTACGCCCGCTCCGTGGCCCAGCTGGCCGAGGACCTGGCCAGCGTGCGCCCGACCATCCTGATCGCGGTGCCGCGCATCTTCGAGCGGGTCTATGGCCGCATCCAGGATCAGCTCGCCAGCGGCAGCATGCTCAAGCGTGGCCTGTTCAAACTCACCGTGCGCACCGGCTGGCGGCGCTTCGAACGCGGCCAGGGCCGGGCGCGCTGGTCGCCCGCGCTGCTGCTGTGGCCGCTGCTCCGCAGGCTGGTGGCGGACAAGGTGCTGGCGAAGCTGGGCGGGCGGCTGCGCGCCGCGGTCAGCGGCGGGGCGGCCATCCCCGAGCCGGTGTCAAAGCTGTTCATCGGGCTGGGCCTGCCGCTGCTGCAGGGCTACGGCCTGACCGAGTCCAGCCCGGTGATCAGCGTCAACACCTTCCAGGACAACGACCCGCCCAGCGTCGGCATCCCCATCCGCGGCACCGAGGTCAGGATCGGCGCGGACGATGAACTGCTCGCGCGCGGTCCCGGCGTGATGCTCGGCTACTGGAACAACCACACCGCCACCCGCGAGATGATCGACTCCGGGGGCTGGCTGCACACCGGCGACCAGGCCCGCATCGAGGACGGTCACATCTACATCACCGGGCGGCTCAAGGACATCCTGGTCATGTCCAACGGCGAGAAGGTGCCGCCGGCGGACATGGAAGCGGCCATCATGCTCGATTCACTGTTCGATCAGGCGCTGGTGGTGGGCGAGGGCCGGCCCTATCTGACCGCGATCATTGTGCCGGACCCCCAGCACTGGTTCGGTTTCGTGCGCGAGCTGGGACTGGACCCCTATGACAGGGCGCACCTGGAGAACGAGAAGCTGGAGGTCAGGGTCATCCAGCGCATCCGCGCCCAGCTGCACGATTTCCCCGGCTACGCCAAGATCCGCCGGGTGGCGCTGACCCTGGATCCCTGGACGCTGGATGAAGGCCTGGTCACGCCGACCATGAAGATCAAGCGGGCGAAGGTGCTGGAGCAGTACGCCGATCGGATTGCGGCCTTGTACGACTGACATTCCCTCTCCCATCAAGGGAAGGTAAAGCAGGCTTCCCGTCCCACCCCGCTTGGGGGTAAACTGCCGCTGCAGGCGGGTGTAGTTCAATGGTAGAACCTCAGCTTCCCAAGCTGATGACGTGGGTTCGATTCCCATCACCCGCTCCATTTTCTGCTCCAGTCGCCTGATTCAAGCCGGTGCCACTCCTGGCCGCTAAGCCTGCACAATGTCCGGGCCAGCCCCATGAGCAAACTTCTCAGCCTTACTCCCGCCGCACTGACCGCTGCCGGCACCCCCGGGCACGCGGGCGCCGATGTCCGGCTTGAGCGTTTCGATGCCGGATCGCTGGACGGCGAACTGTGCGAGTTCGACGAGGACGGCCTGCGCCTGGTGATCTTCGACCGCCGCTCCGACGAGCGCTGCGAGGTGCCCTTCGAGCAGATACGGATGCTGACATTCGCGCAGGACTTCCGCGCCGCTCCGGGCGCGCCCGCCGGTACGGACGAGGCCAGGACCTATCACGTGGAATTCCGCGACGGCGGCCTGCGCCACGGCCTGTGCCGGGAAGTGCGCCTGGACGCCCACGGTCTGCACCTGCTGGAGTGCGGTGAGGACGGCAGCCTGCACCGTCTGTGGCTGCCGCTGGCGGCGATCGCCCGCTACCGCATCGGCGGCATGGAGGGGCATGGCCAGCCGGCGGTGGACGCGGCTGACAGCGCGACAGCGCCGGTGCGTCTGGACCGCCCGGTGCGTGACCCCGACCAGCTTTCGCGCCTGTTGTCCGCCCACAGCTATTTTCTCACCGGCGCCCGTCAGCGCCGCAGCCTCCATGACGCGCCGCGCGCCGACGAGAGCCCGGCCGAACTGGCTGTGCGCCTGGGCGTGCCCTACGTGGATCTCAGACACTTCCGCATCGACGAGTCCGTACTGCGGCTGTTGTCGGAGACGGTGGTGCGCGAGCACTGCGTCTTCCCGCTGATGGTGTTCCGCGACCACCTGGTGGTGGCGATGGAGAACCCGGCCGATATCGAGCTGATCAAGCTGCTGCATTTCGTCTCCGGCATGAGCGTGGAGGGCTGCGTGGCCGAACGCGAGGCCATCCGGCACGCGGTCGATACCTGGTACGGGGCGCGCGAGGACAACGACGCCCTGCATGAGCTGGAGGTGCAGGGCAGCCAGGACGGCGGCCGGGAGATGTCGTTGCACGAGATCGAGCGCCTGGGCAAGGAAAAGCCCGTGGTGCGCATGGTCAATCACATCCTCACTGATGCGATCCACCGCAACGCCTCGGACATCCATATCCGCCCCGACGAGGACGAGGTCGCCCTGCTGTTCCGCCAGGACGGCAGCCTGGTGCCCATCCGCCGTTTCAACAAGGCGCTGCTGGCCGCGGTGGTGGCGCGGATCAAGATCATCGGCCGCATGAACATCGCCGAGCGCCGACTGCCCCAGGACGGCCGCGCGCGCATGATCGAGGGCGACGCGATCGTGGACATGCGCATCTCGATCATCCCCACCGTCAACGGCGAGAGCGTGGTCATCCGTCTGCTCAACGTCCAGACCGGGCTGCGCTCGATCAGCGAACTCGGCTTCAACAGCCGGGACGCGGAACGCTTCGTCGACCTGCTGCACAAGAGCTACGGCATGCTGCTGGTCACCGGCCCCACCGGTTCGGGCAAGTCCACCACCCTGTATGCCGCACTGCAGGAAGTGCGCAAGCAGAACGTCAATATCATCACCGTCGAGGACCCGGTCGAGTACCACATCGACGGCATCGAGCAGATCCAGGTCAATACCGCGCCCGGCTTCACCTTCGCCCGCGCCCTGCGCAACATCCTGCGCCACGACCCGGATGTGATCATGGTCGGCGAGATCCGCGATCAGGAGACGGCGAAGATCGCGGTGGAGAGCGCGCTCACCGGCCATCTGGTGCTGTCCACCCTGCACACCAACGACGCGCCCACCACGGTCATGCGCCTGATCGAGATGGGGGTGGAGTCCTTCCTGGTGAAGTCATCGCTGCTCGGCGTGCTGGCCCAGCGCCTGGTGCGCATCAACTGCCCGCACTGCATCGAGGAGGAGCCGGTCGATGCCACCATGCGCAGATTCCTGGGAGTGGGGGAGGACGAGGTGTTTCATCACGGCGCCGGCTGCGAGGCCTGCAACCACACCGGCTTCCATGGCCGTATGGCGGTCTACGAACTGCTGGTGATGACGCCCGAGCTGCGCGAGATCCTGCGCCCCGATGTCTCCGCCGACGAGGTGCGCGAACGCGCCCGCGCCGAGGGCATGGTGGCGCTGACCGAGAATGCGCTCAAGCTGGCGCGCGAGGGCAGGATCTCGCTGGCGGAGGTGTATCGGGTCAGGCTGGAATAAGGGGTTGGTTGGGCAGGATGGGTTGCGCCTCGCTCCACCCATCCTACGCGACTACCCGGGTAGGATGGGGGGAGGCGCCTGCGCCGCAACTGAACCTGGTTGGTGCGGACACGGATGGCGCCGCCGCCGTCCTCG
>PABG01000029.1 GCA_002699185.1 Gammaproteobacteria bacterium
GAGGTCGAGGTCGGTGACCGGGTCAGGAAGGGCCAGCTGATCGCCCGCGCCGAGGGCTATGTCAGCGTGCCGGTGCACGCCCCGACCTCGGGCCGGGTCATCGACATCGGCGACCATCCCGTGCCCCACCCGTCCGGACTGAGCGCGCCGGCCATCGTCATCGACAGCGACGGCGACGACACCCCGGTCGCCGGCGAGCCCCACGCCGACTACCGCAGCCTGGACCCGAGCGAATTGCGCAACCGCATCCGCCGCGCCGGCATCGTCGGCATGGGCGGCGCCGGCTTCCCCACCTTCATCAAGATGAACCCGGGTCCGCACAAGCCGATCGACCTGCTGGTCATCAACGGCGCCGAGTGCGAGCCCTACATCAGCTGCGACGACATGCTGATGCGCGAGCGCCCGCAGGAGATCATCGAGGGCGCCCATATCCTGATGCATGCCCTGCGGGTATCCACCTGCGTGATCGGGATCGAGGACAACAAGCCCGAGGCGATCGCCGCCCTGGACCAGGCCCTGGCCGCCGACCACCGGCTGGGCAGCATCCGGGTGGTGGCCATCCCCACCCTGTATCCGTCCGGCGGCGAGAAACAGCTGATCCAGATCCTGACCGGGCGCGAGGTGCCCAGCCAGGGCCTGCCGGCCGACATCGGGGTCGTCTGCCAGAACCCGGCCACAGTGGCGGCGGTCTATCACGCCATCCACCGCAACGAGCCGCTGATCTCGCGCATCGTCACCGTCACCGGCGCCGGCGTGCGCGAGCCGGCCAACCTGGAGGTGCGCATCGGCACCCCCATGCATCACCTGATCGAGGCCTGCGGCGGCTACAGCCCCGGGGTGGACCGCATGCTCATGGGCGGACCCATGATGGGCTTCGCCCTGACCAGCGACGCCCTGCCGGTGATCAAGACCACCAACTGCCTGCTGGCCACCACCCGCGAGGAACTGCCGCCGCCGCAGCCGCCGCTGCCCTGCATCCGCTGCGGCGAATGCGTGCGCGTCTGTCCGGCGCAGCTGCTGCCCCAGCAGCTGTACTGGTATGCCCATGCCCGGGACTTCGACAAGGCCCAGGACTACAACCTGTTCGATTGCATCGAATGCGGCTGCTGCGCCTATGTCTGCCCCAGCCGGATCCCGCTGGTACAGTACTACCGCTTCGCCAAGACCGAGATCTGGGCCCAGGAGCACGACCGCATCAGGGCCGACATCGCCCGCCAGCGTCACGAATCCCGCCAGGAGCGGCTGGAGCGGGAAAAACGCGAGCGCGCCGAACGTCTCAAGCACAAGAAGAAGGCCGTGCGCGAGGGCGATGACAAGAGCAAGCAGGCCGCCATCCAGGCCGCGCTGGAACGGGCGCAGGCGAAGAAGCAGGCCGGCGCCCCGGCCCCGGATGCCGCCGCGCCCGAACCGGCCCCGGACAGGGATGACTGAAACGATGGAATTCCGCACCTACAGCTCGCCCCACCTGTCCGGCCCCTCGCACGTCGGCAGGCTGATGCGCGGGGTCATGCTGGCCGCCGTCCCCGGACTGCTGATGGCCTGGTGGTTCTTCGGCTGGGGCGTACTGATCAATCTGATGCTGGCCCTGGCCACCTGCATCGGCGCCGAGGCCGCCATGCTGCGCCTGCGCCGCCGCCCGGTGCGCGCCACCCTGGCCGACGGCAGCGCGGCCCTGACCGCCCTGCTGCTGGCACTGACCCTGCCGCCCTTCGCGCCCTGGTGGATACCCGTGATCGGCGGCCTGTTCGCCATCGTCATCGCCAAACAGCTCTATGGCGGCCTCGGCTACAACCCCTTCAATCCCGCCATGGTCGGCTATGTGGTACTGCTGATCTCCTTCCCGCGCGAGATGACACTGTGGGCGCCGCCGCAGGCCCTGGCCGAGGTGCAGCTGTCGCTGGTGGATACCCTGGCCTGGTCGCTGCTGGGCACCCTGCCGGCGGGAACCGGCGTGGACGCCATCAGCATGGCCACGCCCCTGGATACCATCAAGACCCAGCTCGGCCTGGGCCTGACCCTGACCGAGATCCAGGCCGATCCCCGCTTCGGCGACATCGGCGGCTATGGCTGGGAGTGGGTCAATCTGGGTTTTCTGCTGGGCGGGGGCTGGCTGCTGTATCGCGGCACCATCCAGTGGCAGATCCCGGCCGGCGTCCTGGGCGGGCTGTTCGTCATGGCGCTGCTGTTCTATGCCGTGGACAGCGACACCTACGCCTCGCCGCTGTTCCACCTGTTCAGCGGCGCGGCCATGCTGGGCGCCTTTTTCATCGCCACCGACCCGGTCTCGGCCAGCACCACGCCGCGCGGACGGCTGCTCTACGGGGCCGGCATCGGGATCCTGATCTACATCATCCGGGCCTGGGGCGGCTATCCCGACGGCGTGGCCTTCGCCGTGCTGCTGATGAACATGGCGGTACCGACCATCGATTATTACACCCAGCCCCGGGTCTACGGCCAGGAGCGCAAGTGAGCAGCTACCGCCACATCCTGCTGACCGGGGTGCTGCTGTTCGCCTTCGCCGCCATCGGTACCAGCCTGGTGGCGGTCACCTTCCAGCAGAGCCGGGAACAGATCGAGCGCAACGAGCGTCAGGTGCTGCGCCGTCACCTCAACCAGGTGATCAGCCCCGAACGCTACGACAATGCGCTGCTGGAGGACCGCATCGAAATCCGCGACCCGGCCTTCGGGATCGACGAGCCGGTGACCGTCTACCGGGCGCGCATGCAGGGGATGCCGGTGGCGGCGGTCTTCTCCACCGTCGCCCCGGACGGCTACAATGGCCGTATCCGGCTGCTGGTGAGCATCGACGTCACCGGGGTGATCACCGGCGTGCGCGTGCTCTCGCACCGGGAAACACCGGGACTGGGCGACGCCATCGAGGCCGGGCGCTCCGACTGGATCCAGGGCTTTGTCGGGCGCAGCCTCGGCGATCCGCCGGCGCGACGCTGGACCGTCCGGCGCGACGGCGGCGCCTTCGACCAGTTCACCGGGGCGACCATCACGCCGCGGGCGGTGGTGGGCGCCATCCGCCGCACACTGTTATACTTCGACGCCCACCCGACGGAGGTCTTCGCCCGACCCGAAGCCGCCGGCCGGACACCCAGCGACGAGCCCGACGATGACTGACACCAGCTATCCCGAAATCGCCCGCAACGGCCTGTGGAACAACAACCCGGCCCTGGTACAGCTGCTGGGACTGTGCCCGCTGCTGGCCGTGACCACCACCTTCATCAACGGCCTGGGGCTGGGCATCGCCACCACCCTGACCCTGATCATCTCCAACTCGGTGGTCTCCGCCATCCGCAAACTGGTCCGGCCCGAGGTGCGCATCCCGGTGTTCGTGCTGGTGATCGCCTCGACGGTGACGGTGATCGAGATCAGCATGAATGCCTGGTTCCATGACCTGTACCTGATCCTCGGCATCTTCATCCCGCTGATCGTCACCAACTGCTCCATCATCGGCCGGGCCGAGGCCTTCGCCTCCAAGAACCGACTGCGCGCGGCCTTCACCGACGGGCTGGCGATGGGGCTGGGTTTCACCGCCGTGCTGGTCACGCTCGGGGCGCTGCGCGAGATCATCGGCAAGGGCACCCTGTTCGCCCAGGCCCACCTGATGTTCGGGGAGTTCGCGGCCAACTGGTCGCTGACCCTGGTCGAGGATTATCGCGGCTTTCTGCTGGCGGTGCTGCCGCCCGGCGCCTTCATCGGCCTGGGGCTGATCATCGCGGTGAAGAACATCATCGACCAGCGCCGCGCCCGGCGACCGGTGCACGCGGTGGCCGGCGAGGCCGCCACGGCCTGACGCCGCGAGGCTACAGCGGCTCGCCCGCCGGCGGCAGCAACTGCGGCCAGGCCACACCGTAGCCCTGCACGTAGTCCACCCCGATCTCCTGCAGCACCTCGCGGATGGCATCGCTTTCGACGAATTCGGCGATGGTGCGCACGCCCATGACATGGCCGATGTCACAGATGGCCGTGACCATCGCCCGGTCGACCGGATCGCTGAGGATATCCTTGACGAAGGCGCCGTCGATCTTCAGGTAATCCACCGGCAGTTCCTTCAAATAGCCGAACGACGACATGCCGCTGCCGAAATCGTCCAGGGCGAAGCGGCAGCCCAGCTGCTTCAGCTCCCGGATCAGGCGGATGGCCGCGCTCAGGTTGGTGACCGCGGCGGTCTCGGTGATCTCGAAGCACAGCTTCTGCGCGGGCACGCCGCTGGCCCGGATACGATGGATCAGGAAGCGGTGGAAATCCTCGTCGCTGAGCGAGGTGCCGGACAGGTTGATGGAACACAGCGCCAGCCGCTCCAGCACTCCGGGGCCGGCCTGCAGCCAGTCCAGCACGGCATTGACCACCCAGCGGTCGATGGCCGGCATCAGGTTGTAGCGCTCCGCCGCGGGCAGGAAGGCGCCCGGCGGTATCATTTCGGCGCCGCGATTGCACAGCGCGACCAGCATCTCGAAATGCAGCCCTTCGGCAGCGCCGCCTGTCGGCTCAATGAGCTGATAGCGCAGACAGAAATGATCCTGCGCCAGCGCCTCCTGCAGGCGGGAAACCCACTGCATCTCGCCGTGGCGCTGCGCCGTTTCCACATCGTCGCGCTGGTACAGGTGGATGCGGTTGCGCCCGGCCTCCTTGGCCATGTAACAGGCGGCATCGGCCTGGGCAAGCGCGGTGCCGACATCGCGGGTGGAACGGTCGATGGCGGCCAGCCCGATGCTCACGCCCAGCGAGAAGGTCTTGTTCTCCCACATGAAGCGGAATTCCTGCACGGTGCGCGCCAGTTCCTGGGCGATGCGCAGCGCCTCCCCGGTCTGGCAATCCTCCAGCAGCACGCCGAATTCGTCGCCGCCGAGCCGCCCCAGCATGTCGGTATGGCGGATGCGCTCGTGCAGCAGGGTGCTCAGCTGGCGCAGCAGCTCATCACCGGCGACATGGCCGCAGGTATCGTTGACCACCTTGAACTGGTCCAGGTCGAGGTAACACAGCACATGCTCGCTGGCGTTGCGGCTCGATGCCTCCAGCGCCAGACGCAGACGCTGCTCGAAGGCATGGCGGTTGACCAGGCCGGTCAGGGCGTCATGGTTGGCCAGGTAGTCCATCTTCCGGTTCAGTTCGCGCGCCTCGGTCACGTCCCGGAACACCACCACGGCGCCGGTGACCCGATCCTTCTCGGTGGTCGGATAGGCCGAATACTCCACCGGGAAGCACTCGCCGTCGCTGCGCCGCAGCAACTCGGCCTCGGAACGCTCCCCACGGCCGCTGGCCATGACGCTGAACACCAGCGACTTAACCGCGGCGGCATCATCGCCGTCCGTCCCGCACCGGATCAGCGTCTGGATGGGCCGGCCCAGCACCTGCTCCCGCTCCAGACCCAGCATGCGCAGCGCCGCACTGTTGATGAAGGTACAGAGCCCTTCGCGGTCGATGCCGTAGATGCCCTCGCCGGCCGATTCCATCAGCAGCCGGATGTGGGCATTCAGGCGCCGCAGTTCGTCCTCGGTCGCGCGGGTGCGGGTCAGGTCGCGCAGGGCCAGCAGGACGGCACTGATCTCGCCGCTCGAACCCCGGATCATGCGTACCATGACCTCGATGGGACGGCCGAACCGGTTGTCGGGATGATCGGCCTCCAGGGTCACCAGCGTGTCCTGCCGCCGTTGCCGGGCCTGGCATACCGGACAGGGCACCGGTTCGCCATCGGGGTGCATGACATCCATGATGCTGCGGCCGAGGGCGGTCTCGGGGGTCAGGCCGGTGAGCTCGTAGAAGGCGCGGTTGGCACGCACGATGCGGTCATCCAGATCGAGCACGTAGACCGCATCCTGGAAGAAATCCATGATGTGGTCCCACTGGGCCCGTGAATCCTGCAGCGCCTTTTCCGCCTCGACCCGGTGGGTGATGTCCAGCGTGGTGCCGATCAGGCGGGCCGGCCGGCCCTCGGCATCGAAACTGACCCGGCCCTGCTGCAGCACGTGGCGTTCGCCGCCGTCAGCCAGCACGACCCGGTGCTCGACCCGGTACAACTCCACCTCCCCCTGCAGGGCGCGCTCGATCTCCAGCACCATGGCCGCACGGTCCTCGGGATGCACCGCGTCCAGGAATTTCTGGTAGCTGGGCCGGACCGCGCCGGGCTGATATCCGAGCAGCCGGTATTCCTCATCCGACCAGGCCGCCATACCGGTGCGGACATCGAGTTCCCAGCTGCCCAGGTGCACCAGGGCCTCGGCCTCGCTGTGACGCAGTTCGCGGCGCCGCAACCGGGCAATGGCATCGTGATAGTCGGTGATGTCCTGACAGATCCCGACCATCCGCAGCACCCGCCCCTGGCGGTCCCGGATCGGACTGCCCGCCAGCAGGAACCAGCGAGGCGTCCCCGCCTCCGGCAGGCTGCGGTACTCCACATACAGGGTCTGGCCACCGCCCAGGGCCGCCTCGATCGCGTCCACGACCCGCTGGCGGTCGGCCGGATGGAGTTGACCGAGGAAGGACTGGTAACTGGCCGGGCCGGGGCGCACCCCGTCCCGGGCCGACCAGCGCATGCGGCTGCTGGCCGGATCCCAGTCCCAGGTCCGGATGTCCGCCGCCGCCAGTGCCGGGGCCAGTGCACTCTCCTCCGGGAGGCATGCAGGTTGGAGAAATAATCCGATTCCGTACTCATGAGTCTGCCTACCGGACCGCTGCCGGGGCGATGTGTGTGGCCCTGTGCGAGTCGTCTGAATCAGCCGGGGCTCCATGCAAAAATAGACGAATTCTTGACGGTATTCATTCCCGATCATCGCAATTCGTCCCGGCTCCAGTACAATACCGTGCAACAGCATCTTTAAATCAATGAGTTAAAAATGAACAAGTCCAAGCGCGAGGCCATTTTCAAGCGCTTTCAGGAAGCCAACCCCAACCCGACCACCGAGTTGCATTACGGCAATCGCTTCCAGTTGCTGATCGCGGTGATCCTCTCAGCCCAGGCCACCGACCGCAGCGTGAACCAGGCCACGGCTGCCCTGTTTCGCCAGGTCCGCACCCCGCAGGCCATGCTCGAACTGGGCGAGGCGGGTCTGAAGCGGCACATCAGGACCATCGGCCTGTACAACAGCAAGGCGAGCAACATCATGGCCACCTGCCGCATCCTGGTCGAACGGCATGGCGGCCGGGTGCCGGGCGAGCGCGGAGCACTCGAGGCCCTGCCCGGCGTCGGGCGCAAGACCGCCAACGTGATCCTCAATACCGCCTTCGGTGAACCGACCATCGCCGTCGACACCCATATATTCCGCGTGGCCAATCGCACCGGCATCGCCCCGGGGAAGACCGTGCTGCAGGTCGAGAAGAAGCTGCTCAAGGTCGTGCCCGAACCCTATCTCAGGAACGCGCACCACTGGTTGATCCTGCACGGGCGCTACACCTGCACCGCACGCCGGCCGCGCTGTCCGCACTGCCTGATCCGTGACCTGTGCGAGTACCGGCACAAGTCAGGGCCAGCTGTCCTAGTGGACTGATCGGTCCATATTTACGATAATCCGGGAACTGTGACACCCGGCGGCTGTCTTCTGGAAAGTGGCCCGAAATCCGATGGAACCTTTCTCCGCCACCGCGGGTCACATGCAATGCAGATCCGGCCCGGCCGGCGCTGAAACCCGACCGGCCCCGGAGGCCGGCACAACAAGACAACTGGAGGTACGACCATGTCACAGCATTCCAACCGCAAACCCCTGTCACTCGCCATCGGCACCGCCTTTGCCGCCACCCTCGTCGCCGGCAGCGTCGGCGCAGCGGAAAACCCCTTCCAGCAGGCCGAACTGACCTCCGGCTACATGGTGGCCGATGCCCACGAGGGCAAATGCGGCGAAGGCAAGTGCGGCGGCAAGAAGGACAAGGCCGAAGGCAAGTGCGGTGAAGGCAAGTGCGGCGGCAAGAAAGACAAGGCCGAAGGCAAATGCGGTGAAGGCAAGTGCGGCGGCAAGAAGGACAAGGCCGAAGGCAAGTGCGGTGAAGGCAAGTGCGGCGGCAATCAGTAACGGACTGACCCCGTGAGTTCGGCAATCCATCCCGTCACCGGCGCCGGACTGGGACTGCGGCGGACCCTGATGGGTCCGCTCGCGGACCATCCCCCCGAGCAGGTGCACTTCATGGAGGTGGCCCCGGAGAACTGGATCGGCGTGGGCGGCCGCTTCGGTCGTCGGCTGCGCGAATTCACCGAGCGCTATCCCTTCGTCACCCACGGCCTGTCGCTGTCACTCGGCGGGCCCGCACCTCTGGATGAGGCCCTCATCCACAAGACCCGACGTTTCCTGGATGAACACAGGATACGCTGCTGCACCGAGCATCTGAGCTACTGCAGCGACGACGGGCATCTCTATGATCTCATGCCCATCCCCTTCACCGAATCCGCCGTCCGCCATGTGGCGCAGCGTATCCGCCGTACCCAGGACATCCTGGAACGCCGCATCGCGGTGGAGAACGTCTCCTACTATGCCGCACCGCAGCAGGAGATGAGCGAAATCGAATTCATCAACGCCGTCCTGGAAGAGGCCGACTGCGACCTGCTGCTGGACGTGAACAACATCTACGTCAACAGCGTCAACCACGGCTACGATGCCGGGGATTTCCTCGCGCAGGTCGACTCCGACCGCATCGCCTACATCCATGTCGCCGGCCATTACAACGAGGCCGAGGATCTGATCGTCGACACCCATGGTGCCGATGTCATCGACCCGGTATGGGCATTGCTGGACGAGGCCTATGCCCGCTTCGGCGTCATCCCCACCCTGCTGGAGCGCGACTTCAACATCCCGCCGCTGCCGCAGCTGCTGGGTGAACTCGACCATATCCTGGAGTTGCAACGCAGACACACCGGGGATCAGGCTGCCACGGCCGGAGCCGACCATGGCTGAGACCGGCGATTTCCAGGCCACCCAGCTCGCCTTTGCCGCGCACATCCGCGATCCGGCGCACCGGCCCGCGCCCGCCGATGTGGAAGATCGGCGCATGGCGGTCTATCGTGAACTGTTCTTCAACAACATCAGCAGTTTTCTGGCCGGAACCCTGCCCGTGCTCCACCAATTGCTGCCGGAGGCGCAGTGGCAGGCAATGATGCGCGATTTCCTGGTCCGGCATCGCTGTCATTCGCCCTATTTTCTCGATATTCCGCGCGAGTTCCTGACCTACCTGGAACACAGCCGCGGGACGCAACCCGGGGATCCACCCTATCTGTACGAACTGGCGCATTACGAATGGGCCGAGCTGGCGCTGTCGGTCGCCGATGAGCAGCTCCCACCGGCGGCCGGCATCGCCGAGGCCGAACTGCTCGATGCGCCGCTGCAGGTCTCGCCGCTGGCCTGGCCCTTCAGCTACCGCTTTCCCGTCCACCGGATCGGCCCCGACTACCTGCCCGAGGCGCCGCCGGCGGCACCGACCTATCTGCTGCTGTATCGCGACCCGGACGATGAGGTACGCTTCATCGAACTCAATGCGGTGAGCGCGCGGCTGCTGGCGCTGTTGCTGGAGCATGGCGGCGACCCGGACTACACCGCCCGCCAGGCGCTGGAGCAGATCGCTGGCGAACTCGGGCACTCCGACCCCGACGTGGTCATCGCCGGCGGCCGCGACATCCTGGGCGACTGGCTGGACCGAGGGATACTGTACATTTCAGCCGGCTCCGGCCACTGAGGCTGCGCGCCGGCAGCATCCGATCGACCGTTTCATCCGATACCCTATTACCGGCGATACGCCACGTCTAATTATGGACTGAACAGTACAATAATAAGCCGGGCTACCCCCGTTGCCGACCGACCGTTAATACCGACAAACAAGGAGAATCCTGATGCTGCAACTGCTGCAAGGCCTGCAAAACCTGCTGGACCGCACCCGAGCCCTCGATTTTCTCGCGCCACTGGCCCTGCGCCTGTATCTCGCCCCCGTATTCTGGATGGCGGGTACCAGCAAGCTGGGCGACATGGAAAGCACCATCGCCTGGTTCGGCAACCCCGACTGGGGCCTGGGCCTGCCGGCGCCGGCGCTGATGGCCTGGCTCGCGGCACTGACCGAGACGGTGGGTGCCCTGCTGCTGCTGACCGGCTTCGCCGTACGCTGGATATCCCTGCCCCTGATGTTCACCATGCTCGTGGCGATGTTCACGGTGCACTGGCAGCACGGCTGGCAGGCGATCGCCGACGCCAGGTTCTGCCTGTTCAACTGCGCCGACGCCCAAGCCGCGTCCGAGCGCCTGTCTGCCGCCAAGGAGATTCTCCAGGAACATGGCAATTATTCCTGGCTGACGGAGCAGGGCTCATTCGTGATCCTGAACAACGGTATCGAGTTCGCTGCCACCTATTTCATCATGTTGTTGACGCTGTTCTTCATCGGTGCCGGGCGCTACCTGAGTCTCGATTACTGGACCGCGCGGCGGTTCCGGCACTGATTGCCGGCACACATGCCAGCTGCAGCAGGGTGGTATCGTCCTGCTGCGGGCGTCCATGCCCGAATCCGACCGGGGCTGTCCAGCGCCAGTATCCACAGCTGCGTGGTTGGGATTCCGCACTGCTCAGCCCCCCAGAGGCGGGCGGGTGGATTCCAGTGACTGAACAGGGAAGGAGCGGATACCGGCTCAGGTGAATTCGAGCCGCAGACCGGCCGCGGCCAGATAATCCCGCTCCTCTTCCAGCCCGGCCCGGGTCAGGGGGTGGGCTTCCAGCCAGCCGGAGGGAAACCGCATCGAGATGCCTTCGGGGGCACAGTCCAGGGTCAGATCAGCGGGCAGCCGATCCGACCGCCCCCGCTGCAACAATACCGCCAGACGCAGCAACAGGGTGATGTAGAGCATCTGCGGCGGCTGTGATTTCCACAGTTCCTTGTTGAGCTTGCGTCGGTGCCCGCGCACCAGACTGGCCAACCGGGCCTGCTCGCCGAGTGAGAAGCCGGCCATATCCGAATGCTGGATCAGGTAGGCGCCGTGCTTGTGGTACTGACTGTGCGCGATGATCAACCCCACCTCGTGCAGGCAGGCAGCCCAGTGGAGCCACTGCTGCCATTGTTCATTCAGGCCCCAGCAACTCCGGACCTGTTCGAAGAAGGCCAGTGCCAGCTGCTCCACCCGCTGCGCATGTTCGGTATCCACCTGATAGCGCTGCGCCATCGCCGCGATCGTGGCCTCGCGGATATCCTCGCGGCGCATACGCCCCAGCAGATCCAGCATCAGGCCTTCGCGCAGCGCGCCGGTAGAGACGTTCATGCGTTTCATTTTCAGCACCTCGAACGCAGCAAGCAGAATGGCAAAACCGCCCGCCAGCACCGGTCGGCGTTCATCGGACAACCCCTTCAGGTTCAGTCGGTCGACATGGCCGGCGGCAAGCAGCGCCTTGCGCAGCCGCTTCAGCGCCTGATAAGTGATGCCCTGCTCCGACCAGCCCTCATTGATGACAATCTCACGGATCGCCTTGATTGTGCCCGAGGCACCCGTCTCGCTCTGCCATGACAGACTGCGGATCCGCGCCCGCACCGGCCGGAATTCCAGCTGCGCGGCCAGTACGGCGCGGCGCATGCCTTCCCTGGTGATCTCCCCGTCCGGGAAGAAACGCTGGCTCATGGAAACGCAGCCCATGTAGAGGCTTTCCATGTACAGGGGCAGAAAACCCTCGCCGACAATCAGTTCGGTACTGCCGCCA